>CABUSE010000121.1 GCA_902494135.1 uncultured Collinsella sp.
AAGTTTGCTGCTCTACAGTCCTGCGCAAGACGGAAAGCACATTAAGTGCTTTCCTTTGCGTGCGGAACTCGCGACAAACTTAACCCGCGCCAGCCGGCCCCGGAGACCCTCCCTGCCGTCACATTATTCAACCAGTTTTGCGGGCGTGCGCCGCTGCGCGGCTAGCCCGCGTGCTCCTCGGCGGGGTTGGTCTGATGGTTCTTGTTGAAGCTCGGCCTTTGGCTCAAAGAAAAACGGGAGATGCGTTGTGCATCCCCCGTTTTTGTTGCGTTTACTCTAGGTCAATAAATTTGGTGCTCATGATCTTGCCGTCTTTGACGAGCATTCTGGCCATGGTGGGGCCTCGGGTGCCTCTGGGGTAGCTGGCGCTGCCGGGGTTGAGGACTAGGCAGCGGCCTACTTGGGCTTCTTTGGTTACGTGGGTGTGACCGTTGATAGCTACGTCTACGGATCCCACGGGCAGATCTTCGCGGTAGTGGGCTACGGCGAATTTGAGTCCTTCGTAGGTGAAAAGGGCCAGACGGTCTACATCCGGGCCGTAGTCGCGGTAGTAGTCGTTGTTTCCTAGGACCGCTCGCACGGGGGCGATGGTGCATAGATGCTCGTAATCCATCTCTGAGGTGAGGTCTCCGGCGTGGATGATCAGATCTGCGCCCTTGAGCTCATCCAAAAGCGCGGGCGAAAGATAGCCGTGGGTGTCCGAGACGATGTCGATGCGCTTGGCGTTTGCACTGTTCATGGGATCCCTTCTGCAAAACCGATTCGACGTATATACAAAAAGCCCCACGGCTCCGCAGACAATTGGTCTACAGGGCTGCGGGGCCAGTGTACTAGAGGCTCAGGGCCTTCTTGAGCGGTACGACGCGGCGGCGCGAGACCGGCACGCGTTCGTCGACGCCCGTAATGCCCAGTTGGATAGCGCCCGAGGGCACCGTCTCGACATCTGTGACGCACGCCAAGTTGACGATATAGCGGCGATGAACGCGAAAGAAGCCAAAGTCGCAAAGCTTGGCCTCGAACTGCGCCAGCGAAGTCGTCGATAGAAAACGATCATCGACGGTATAGATACAGGAGTAATCGTCCTTGGCCATGATGAAGCGAATGTCATCCACGGGGATGAGGACCTTACGGCCGCCCTTTTCCACCGGAATGCGCTCGATGGTGGCTTTGCTGTCCGTGACGGGCTTGGCGTGCTGCATGACCTTCTCGATCGCGCGATCCAGGCGTGCCTCCTCAACCGGCTTCATTAGGTAATCGACGGCATCTACGTCGAACGCCTCGACGGCATGATCACTATACGCGGTCACAAACACAATCGCCGGCGGATTTTTGAGCTTATGCAGCGCCTCGGCAAGTTGCAGGCCCGAGGCACCGGGCATCGAGATATCGAGAAACACGACATCCACGCGACTTTCCATAAGCATCTCGATGGCGGAGCGGACGCTCGACGCCTCCGTGATCGTGCCGATCTTGCCCGTTTGCTCGAGCAGGAAGCGAAGCTCCGAGCGAGCCGGCGCCTCATCATCCACAATCATCGCACGCAGCATAGGGATAAAACCTTTCGTCAACTAACTACGCCGGGCATCCGTCGCATGACGTTGAGCCCGTAGCCCTTTATTTTACTCTTGAATGTCAAAGATGCTCTCTGACAAATCAAGATGAAGGAGCACTTTGGTGCCCTTGCCCGGCGCCGATTCGACACGCGTATAGGAGTGCGGCCCATAAAAGCGATGGATGCGCTCCGAAATATTGTGCATGGCCACACCGGCGCCGCCGCCTTGCGGGGAACTGGCATCGGGGCGGGCGGAGCGCTCGTCAAACAGTCTGGCGGCGGTACCCTCATCCATGCCCACGCCATTATCGGCCACGGCAATCAAGATTGCATCCTCGCCGTCTTGGTGAACGGTCACGTCGATCCTCAGGGCGTCGTCATCGCCCATACCATGACGTACGGCGTTCTCGACAATCGGCTGGATCACGAACGCCGGCACCAGCGTATCTTCCACGTCCTCGGACACATCGAACGTCGCAAGCACGCGGTCCTCGCCAAAGCGGGCCTTCTCAAAGGTAAGGTAGCGCTTGGTCTGTGCAACCTCGCGCGAGACCGGAATAAGCGACCCCGAGTTGTCGAGCGTGGCACGATAGAACGATGAGAACTCACGAAGCAGTTCGCGGGCCCGCAGCGGGTCGGTGCGCGTAAACGATGCAATGGTGTTCAGCGTATTGAACAGGAAGTGTGGGTTAATCTGCGCCTGCAGCGCACGCACCTCGGCGCGCGCTGTGAGTTCCTTTTGCACCTCGAGCTCGTGGATGGCGAGCTGCGTGGACAAGATCTCGGCAAAGCCCGAGGCAAGCGCGTACTGGGTACGGTCGACGGCGCGCGGGGTCTTGTAGTAGAACTTGAGCGTGCCGACGGTACGATCGCCCACCTTGATGGGGGCGATAATGCCGGCGGGGACTTGGTTGTGCGAGCCATCCGAGCCCACGACATCCACCATACGGTTGAACGACTGCACGATGCCATGTTCGATAACGTAGCGTGTGGCAAGCGTGTGGATAGGAGAATCTGGCAGTAGTTTTTCCTCAAACTCGCCCGCGCAGGCCAACACGTTGCCCTCGTCGGTGATGGCCACCGTCATGGCGCGCGTCTCGGGCAAAATGCGCCGGCACACCAAACGCGCCGACTCCTGCGTCAGACCGCCCTTAATGTCCTCGAGCATGGCCGAGGCCACCGAGAGCGTCTCCTCGGTGTACTGGGAGCGCACCGAATCGGGATTGAGCGTCAAAAAGATAAAGATGCACAGAAAGATGCACAGCAGCGCGCAGGCAATCACCGTGGCGATCGGCTCGATACCGGTCACCAAGGCAAAAATAAAGTACACCAGCACGCAAATGGCGCAGGCAACGGCAATGATGCGAAAGATTGATATTGAACTATCGCGCTGGGCGCGGCGGTCGATCATTCGGCCCCCTCCAGGATACTGATCAGTTGTGCGTCACGCCAAAGCCCGTCCATGATCTTGGGCCAAAAGCTCTGGAAACGCAGGTAGCTTGCGGCGTTTTGGCGCGCGTAGGTCTTGGCCTCGTCAATACCGTGGCGCCAGATGCGCAGGTAGCCCTCATGCTCGCGGGTAAACACGCTGCGGACCATAGCGGTCTTGCGCACGCGGTCGTCGAGCTCGCGCGAAATCCACGGGCCCGGGTAGGGCATGAGTGATGCCGCCGTAACGGGAATGAGCTCCTTTTGATGCGCGGCGAATGTCAACTTGGCCCGTTCGTAGTACCAACGGTATACATCCTGCATAAAGCGCGGTGAGCGCTTTTCGGACTCGGGCGGCAGGTGGCGCACGGTCCACTCGTTATCGAACCACACGTCGTAGCCAAACATGCGCATGTTAAAGAGGTAATCCAAGTCCTCGCCGCGGGTGATAAACGGGTCAAAGGCCACACGCGTAAAGGCGCGGGCGTGCAGGGCCATCAGGCCGCCGCACACGTAGTTGGAGCGCGAGATGCGGGTGCCCGAGAGCGCCTTTTTCATCCAACGGTTGAACTCGATGCGCTTGGTCCACCAACGATGGCAGATGCCCGCCTTGTCCGTGGGAGCCAGCGGCGAGCCGTCGCGATCGTAGAAATAGCCGCTCTTGACCAAGATCGGCAAGCCCTGACGCGTCTGCTGCCCCAACGCATAGGTCGCGCGCTTCATAAAGTCGGCGTCGATGACAGTCTCATCGTCATCCAAAAAGATAACCGCGTCATGCCCCAGCACAGCGGCACAGGCTAGCCCCATGTTGCGGATGGCACCGTAGCCTCGCAGGCTCACGCACTCGCCCGAACCCTTGGGCGCGATCTGAGCAACCCGGTCTGCAATGCGCGAGGCCTGGGTGTTGGTGACAACGGTGACCTTGAGCGTGGGATGCGCGTCGACAATCTCGCGCACGCGCAGCGACACATCGGCTGTGGCAGAAACGGGACAGACCACCAAAAGGATGATGCGCGGGATGTCACGTACCTGCTCAAGCGAGGCCAGGCAGCGGTCGAGTTCGGGATTGTCGGCGTTGAGTCGCGTCGAATGGTCATAGGTGCCAGGGGCGTTTGCGCAAGCGTCATCGCCCGCCCAATACGTTGGAATCACGACTGTGGCGTTCATGCCTTACCCTCCCTGCAACACAAAAACGGGACGCCGCCAAACACAGGCGACGCCCCGCGACCTAGCTGATTCCATCATACCCACTTGGGCAAATCATTGCTCGCAAGTCGCAATGTTTATTGCGGATAACCCCAAAAGAGTACCGTGGAC
>CABUSE010000122.1 GCA_902494135.1 uncultured Collinsella sp.
GGCGACAAGCAGCTCGCGACCATCTGCCACGTGGACGTGGTGCCCGCCGGCCCCGGCTGGAACACCGACCCGTTTGCGATGGAGCGTCGCGAGGGCTGGCTGCTCGGCCGTGGCGTGATTGATGACAAGGGTCCGGCGGTGTTGTCGCTCTACGCCGGTGCCTACCTGCTCAAGCACGGCATTGTGCCGCGCTATACCTTCCGCGCGCTGCTGGGCTGCGATGAGGAAGTGGGCATGTCCGACGTTCACCATTATCTGGAAAATCACGCAGACCCCGACTTTTTGTTTACGCCCGATGCCGAGTTCCCGGTCTGCAATGCCGAGAAGGGCCAGTTTGGGGCGACGTTCGTGAGCCCCAAGATCGACGGCGGGCGCATCGTGTCGTGGAGCGGCTCCGAGGCGAGCAATGCCATTCCGTCGCAGTCCATCTGCGAGCTTGCGATTGCCGCCGATGAGTTGCCGGCGCCGGTCGAGAACGCCGATCGTCTGGAGATCACGGCGCTTGATAATGGCCATGCGCAGATTTTCGCCCACGGTATCGGTGGCCATGCTTCGATGCCCGAGGGAACGATCAATGCCGTCGGCCTGATCGTGTCGTATCTGCGCGAGGCCGAGGACGCGTTTGGTGCACGCGACGAGCGCCTGCTGACGCCTGCCGAGCATGAGTTCGTCAAGTTCCTGGCCTTTGTGTATGCGGATGCCTATGGCCGCGGCCTAGGTATCGATGCGACGAGTCCGGCGTTTGGCCCGCTTACCTGCAACGCTGGAGTCATCCGCGTGGCGGATGGCCATATTGAGCAGGTCATCGACGTGCGCTTCCCCGACAGTACGAGTGCCGATACCATCCGCGAGCAGCTCGACCCGCTCGTGGGCCGTTTTGGCGTGACGTGCCAGCTGGGTCGCGCGAAGGTGCCGTTCTCGGTGTCTGCCGACGATCCGGCCGTGAAGGCGCTTATCGATACCTATAACGAGTTCACCGGCAAGCATGCTGAGCCCTTTGCCATGGGCGGCGGCACGTACGCGCGCAACTTTGCCCGCGCCGTCTCGTTTGGCCCCGAAGAGACCGGCCTGGAGCTGCCCGCGTGGGGCGGCCAGATGCACGGCCCCAATGAGTGCGCCAACGAGGAACAGCTTAAACAGGCGCTCAAGATCTATATTGTTGCGATCCTCCGTTTGAATGAATTAGAGCTTTAAGGTCTCGCGGTTTCCCAATCTAAGTTGCGGTGGAATAGTTCCTAGAATGGGCCATTTGATGGCCAAGCAGGAACTATTTCACCGCAACTTTGTTTTTATTGGTGTAAAAGGTGCGCCATGTTCGGCGCTGGATTGTTATCCGTTTGTAAAGGCTGGACAGAGCTTGCGGTAAGGGTCTATCAGATGCCCGTAAAAAACCGCAGTTGGCGCGGGCGCTGCCCGGTCGGGGTCGTATCTTTCCAAACAGCAAAGCGGGCAGGGTGCCCGCGAGTCGCATGTATGAAAGGAAGATCATGCTCGATCAGGCTTATTCTCGTCGTCAGTTCCTCGGCCTCGCTGGTGGTCTTGTCAGCATCGTCGGTCTCGGTCTCGTTGGCTGCGGCGGCTCCGGCGCATCCGACGCCGCCGACAAGGGTAGCGCCGCTGCTGCCGAGTCCGTCTCCGGCGAGGTGACCTACGACGGTGCCTCTTCGTTCCAGGCTCTCGTCGAGGCCGCTGCCGAGAAGTTCATGGATGCCAACCCGGACGTCTCCGTCTCCGGCTCGGGCAACGGTTCGGGCAAGGGCCTGACCGCTGTCGCCGCCGGCACCGTTACCATCGGTAACTCCGACGTCTTCGCCGAGACCAAGCTCGAGGCCGACCAGGTCAAGAACCTCGTCGACCACGAGGTTGCTGTCGTGGGCATGGGTCCTGTTGTCTCCAAGAACGTCAAGGTCGACGACCTGTCCCTCGAGCAGCTCAAGGGTATCTTCTCCGGTCAGATTACCAACTGGAAGGAGGTCGGCGGCGGCGACGCCACCATCGTCGTCCTCAACCGCAAGGCCGGCTCCGGTACCCGCGCCACCTTCGAGGCCGCCGTCTTTGGCGACGAGACCGTCGACTTTAAGGGCGATGCCGAGCTCGACAAGTCCGGCGACGTCCAGACTCAGATGGGCAGCACCGACAACGCCATCTCCTACCTCGATTTCTCGCACTTCGATGACTCCAAGTTCAACGCCATCAAGGTCGAGGGCGTCGAGCCCAAGAGCAAGAATGTCACCGACGACTCCTTCAAGATCTGGGCTACCGAGCACATGTACTGCGCAGAGGACGCCGATGAGGCCACCAAGGCTTTCCTGGAGTTCATGCTTTCCGACGACGTCCAGGGCAAGCTCGTCGAGGAGCAGGGCTTTATCCCCGTCTCTGCCATGAAGGTCGTCAAGGACGCCAGCGGCAAGGTCTCCGCTAAATAAGTAATCGCCCCGGAAAGGTTTGCAATGGCAAAACAGCTGCCAAAGCGCGACCTTGAGAACGTGGGCCTGGGCGTCACGGGCGCGTGCGTTGCGCTCGTGACGCTTGTCGTTGCCGCGCTCATCTTTATGGTCGCCCAAAAGGGCCTCTCGGCTTTTCTCAAGGACGGCGTTTCGGTCGTCGAGTTCTTCACCGGCACCAAGTGGGACCTGGCCAACACAGCCGAAAGCGGCCTGCCCTACACCGGCGCCCTGCCCCTGATTGTCACCTCGTTTGCGGTCATGGTGCTCTCCACGCTCATCGCGCTGCCCATCGCCATCGGCTCTGCCATCTTTGCGGTCGAGATTAGCCCTAAGTTTGGCTCTAAGATCTTTCAGCCGCTCATTGAGCTTTTGACCGGCATCCCCTCGGTCGTCTTTGGCCTGATCGGTTTTCACGTGGTCGTCGGTCTTATGAAGAGCGTTTTCCACGTGAGCACGGGCCTGGGCATCTTGCCCGGCGCCATCGTGCTGGCCGTCATGATCCTGCCGACCATGACCACGCTTTCGGTCGATGGCCTGCGCGCCGTGCCCGACAGCTACCGACAGGGCTCGCTCGCGCTGGGCTATACCCGCTGGCAGACCATCTGGCACGTGGTGCTCAAGTCCGCCATGCCGTCGCTCATGACCGCGGTCATCCTTGGCATGACCCGCGCCTTTGGCGAGACGCTCGCCGTGCGCATGGTCATCGGCGGTATCGAGGCCATGCCGACGTCGCTGCTGTCGCCGGCGTCCACCATCACCACCACGCTCACCACGTCTATGGCGGTCTATGCCGAGGGCTCGGCCCAGGACGATGTTCTGTGGGCGCTCGGTCTGCTGCTGATGGGCATGAGTCTCATCTTCATCCTGATCATCCACCTTATCGGCCGCAAGGGGGCGAAGGCTCGTGGCTAGCACGCGTATCCACATCGACGAGGCGAGGCTCGGGCGTGTCCAAAAGCAGGACCGCTTCGCCACGGGCGTGTTGACGGCGATCGTCGCCATCGTCATGCTCATCGTCGTCTCCATGGTGGCCTATATCCTGTTCGAGGGCATCTCGACGCTGTTCCAGCCGGGCTTTCTCACGGAGCCGTCGCGCGCCAACGGAACGCAGGGCGGCGTGCTCTACCAGCTGTTCGACTCGTTCTACCTGCTGCTGATCACCCTGATCATCTCGGTGCCCATCAGCCTGGGTGGCGCGGTCTTTTTGGTTGAGTACGCACCCGACGGACCCGTCCGCGACATTGCCTCCACCGCCATCGAGACGCTGTCCTCGCTGCCTTCCATCGTTGTCGGCATGTTCGGTTTTCTGGTGTTCTCGGTGCAGCTGGGCTGGAAGTACTCCATCATCTCCGGCGCCGTCGCGCTCACCATGTTCAATATCCCCATTCTGGTGCGCGTGATCCAGCAGGCGCTCGAGGACGTGCCGCAGGCCCAGCGCGATGCGTGCCTGGCCATGGGCCTCACCCGCTGGGAGGCCATGCTGCACATCCTGATTCCCGAGGCCATGCCCGCTATCGTGACCGGCATCGTGCTTTCGGCCGGCCGTGTGTTTGGCGAGGCCGCAGCACTGCTCTTTACCTCGGGTATGAGCTCGCCGGTTCGCCTGAACTTCTTGAGCTTTAACCTGTCGAGCCCCACCTGTGCCTGGAACGTGTTCCGCCCTGGCGAGTCGCTCGCCGTGCATATCTACAAGATCTATGGCGAGGGCAGCCCCGAGGCCCAGCAGATCGTCTGGGGCACCGCGGCGCTGCTGATGATTTGCGTGCTGCTGTTTAACGTAGTCGCCCGTATCGTGGGCAAGCA
>CABUSE010000123.1 GCA_902494135.1 uncultured Collinsella sp.
GTCGGGAAGCAGCGGCGCGCCAACATATTCCCAGTTCATAAGGTCGCGGCTTGTCGCATGACCCCAGGCCTTAACGCCGCCCTCGACATCAAACGGCGCATACTGAAAATAGGCATGGAACACGCCGCCCGCCTGGCAAAGACCGTTGGGGTCGTTGAGCCAACCCGCCGGCGGCATAATATGGAAGCGTTGGCCATACGCGCCATGACCGCACTCAGAGGCGGCAGCGTCAACAGCAGCAACCAGCTTTGCAAGGTCGCGACCAAGTGCATTAGACATATCAAAGTCCTAACGGATCGAAAGTAACAAGGCGCCAGAGATCGGCACCAGATACGGGAAACGCCCGCGAGCATACAGCCCGCGGGCACCCCTCAATCAAAAGCTCTTAGGCCTGCTCGGAAGCCTTGGGCTCGTCCTTGTACAGGACAAACGAGACGCCAAAGGAAACCAGCGCGGCGACCGCAAACATGATCGCGTACTGCACGGGTTGGGCCAGGCACAGCAGGATACCGAAGATACCGGTAACGCCCGTGCCGGAGGCAGCCAGCGAAGTGAGCGCGCAGACCAGGGCACCGCAACCGCCGCCGATGCAGCCGGCGATGAAGGGCTTAAAGAAGCTCAGGTTCACACCAAAGATGGCAGGCTCGGTAATGCCCATGAAGGCGGACAGGGCCGAAGGAAGCGCCAGACCCTTGATCTTGGCATCGCGGGTCTTAAAGGCAACGGCGAGTGCGGCGCCACCCTGAGCGATGTTGGCGGCGCTAGCGATGGGCAGCCAGTAGGTCACGCCGTACTGGGCGAGCTGGCCCAGGTCGATGGCGGTGTACATCTGGTGGATACCGGTAACGACCGTGGGGGCATAGAACAGGCCGACGATAAAGGAACCGATGCCGAAGGGCAGGGTCAGCAGGGCCTGGATCAGACCGAGGATGGCGTTCTCGGCCCAGACAAAGATGGGGCCGACGGCAACGAGCGTCACGAGCACGGTCACGAACACCGAGACGAGCGGGGTCACAAAGAGGTCGAACATCTCGGGAACGATCTTGTGCAGGCGCTTCTCGAGGAAGGCCAGAATGGCGCAGGCGATAACGATGGGGATAACGTGGCCCTGATAACCGACCCACTCAAAGCTGTAGACGCCGGGAATGACGGTGACCATGGTCTGCACGCCCTCGGAGGCAACCGTGTAGGCGCTCTGCAGCGAGGAGTTGATGAACGCACCGCCTACGACGGCACCAAGATACGGGTTGGCGCCAAAGGCCTTAGCGGCGGAGTAACCGATCAGGATCTGCAGAATGCCAAAAGACGTTCCCGAGACCAGGTCGGCGATCTTGTAGATAAAGTTATTGGTGTCGAGCGCGATAAAGCCGTTGGAGGCCATAAAGTTGAGGGCGCTCATGATGCCCAGCAGCAGGCCCGAAGCCACGATGGCGGGGATGATGGGGACAAAGACGTCGCCGAGCACCTTAATGGCACGCATAAAGATGTTCTGCTGCTGCGCCGCGGCCTCCTTGACCTCGGCCTTGGTGGCAGCCTCGACGCCGCTGAGCGCAATGAACTCGTCGTAGACCTTGTTGACGGTGCCGGGGCCAAAAATAATCTGCAGCTGGCCCTGGGCCTCAAAGACGCCCTTGGCGCCATCGACATTCTCGATGGCCTCCTTGTTAACCTTGGAATTATCGGCAATCACCAGGCGTAGACGCGTGGCGCAGTGTGCGGCCGAAACAACGTTGTCGGCGCCACCGACGTTGCCGAGCACCTCTTGGGCTGATTTGCGGTAGTCCATAACTTCCCTTTCCTCCAACGGGCGCATGTGCACCCGGCCATCTTTGACACATACACTGTAATCGTTTTCAGTTTGATATGACTGTAATCGTTTTCATAGTAGGGTGAACGGTAGGAAAAAGCCGGCGAAAGGTAGTTTTGAAGCAAAAACAGGGGTCTCAGAGGCAGGCAGACGTGCCCAAGGCCTAGACATTCATAAGCTGATGGCCGAGCTTGAGCGACTTTAGACCGCTCTCCCCCTCCTCGCCATCGAGCGCGTTGAGCAACATATTGGTCGCCTCGACGCCGCTGGTCAGGTAGCCGTAATGCACGGTGGGAATGCCGCCCGTCAGCGCGCGCAAAAATGCGTTGTCGCCGAAGCCGCTCACGCGACGCACGCCATCGCCCATGCCACGCACCTCGTCAAGAGCGCGCAGGGCACCGGCAGCCATAGTGTCGGTCGCGCACGCGATAAACGAAACATCGGGGGCATCGGCAAGCAGCTCGCGCGCAGCGCGATAGCCCGAGTCGAGCGTAAACGAGCCCAGGCGAATCAAGGCGGCATCGAGCGGGTTACCCGCGGCGCGCAAGCCGGCCTCAAAACCGCGACGGCGGTCATAACCGGCCGCGCGGTCCTCTTCGGTAACTCCGATGTAGGCGATCTTGCCATCCACCCGACCCGCAAGCGCACGGCCGAGCTCAAAGGCAGCCTCGTAATCGTCGTGATAGACGCACGCCGCGCCCTCGATATGTTGGCCGATCAACACAATGGGCACACGGCACGACTCAATCGCGCGACGGTGCTCGTCGGTGATCATAGTTGCCACCAGAACAATGCCGTCAACCGGGTGGTTTTGGAATAAATCGAGGTATTCGAGCTCACGATCGGCCGCGTTGTCGGTGTTGGCAAGCAGCATCTGGTAGCCACGGCGACCGAGCACCTGACCAATGCCGGCGGTAATGCGGCTCACGGATTCCGAGTTGATCTTAGGTACGATGACGCCGATGAGCTTGGTGGAACCGGTGCGCAGCGCGCGAGCCTGGCTGGATCGCACGTATCCGGTCAGCTCGATTGCCTGCTTAATGCGCTCGGCCTTGTCCGCCGAGATATATCCACCGTTGAGGTAGCGCGAGACAGCGGCGCTCGAAACGCCCGCCAGCTCGGCCACATCTTTCATCTTTACCACGAGCACCCCTGTCGTTGAAATCGCTTTCACCATGATACCCGTGAAGACGGATGCGAACCAAAATCGGCCCACTCAGGTCGAGCAGATGCCCGCGCGGCGTCGAGCGGTCCGGCGTTCGTTAGAACGCCGGATCAAAATTACCCGTGATACTCGCCGTTGTACTGGATGAGCGTCAGGTCCTCCACGCCATCGAGCGCGCGGATGGCATCGGCATAGGGCATATCAACGCCATCCGAGAACACCTCGACGGCCATCTCGACCTTGTCACCGCGCATGGTCTTGGACTTAACGGTGAACTTGGTGCGGCCAAAGGCACGCACGATATCGTCGCCGGTGGTCTGACCCGTGTAGTGGATGACCATCATGTACACGCGCGCCTTGTCCTGGTGGCTCGCAAAGCCGGCAATCATCACCACGATCACCACCGCCGTGAGCCCCACGAGCGCATACATGCCGGCACCCGCCGTAATGCCCGTGGTAATGGACCAAAACAGGTACAGCAAGTCGAGAGGGTCCTTGACCGCTGTACGATAGCGGACGATGGACAGAGCACCGACCATACCGAGGGAGATGACCACGTTGGTCGAGATCGCAAGCGTCACCATACACGTAAGCACGCACATGCCCACGAGCGTCACGGCAAAGCTGCGCGAGTACACGGTGCCGATAAAGAAGCGCTTGTACACACAGTAGATCAGGATGCCCATGGCGAGCGCCACGAACATCGACAGACCAATCTTGGCAGGGTCGGCCTGACCAAACCCACACTCGGCGGCGCCATATCACGCACCAGCTGTGGGCAAAACTCGGTAAACTTGACCTCCATCACCAGTTTGGCGGGCTCCAGTACGGGCAATGCGGACAGCGTTGCATCAAAAATGTCAAAGCTTCCCACCGCCGCGCGCACGTTCATGTCAAACGTAATGCGCACGGTACCTTCGTCCATCACCCACGGCTCACGCCCATAGTCCACGATGGCCCACGGGCGCATCATGTTGCAGATGCACTCGATGTAGAACTCGCGGCAGAATACTTCAGGGGATCAAAATCACGATATGCTTCAACCGATGGATAGCTTAGATATAGTTGACCCATATCAGTACTATCGCAGTAATAGTCTTGCATTAGCTCAAGCCGCTTAAAATCGTGCCGATTGTCCTGAGGATCTAAGTCAAATATGAGCAAGGTGTCAGTAAAACTGGATTCGAGAAGCTCTGTCGCATCATCTTTATCCGGAAGAAGCTCGGCAACAAAGGACCTAAGATCA
>CABUSE010000124.1 GCA_902494135.1 uncultured Collinsella sp.
ACGCCCACGTTTTCGACGTCAACGCCCAGGGCATGGGCAAGGTTGGCGCGCATGGCATCGCGGTGCGGGGTGATCTTGGGTTGCTGACAGGCAATGGTGCAATCGGCATCGACAAACTCGAAGCCCAGCTCGCGCGCATAGCCCATCACGCGAGCGAGCAGCACCATCGAATCAGCACCCTCATAGGCGGGGTCGGTATCGGGGAATAGCTTGCCGATGTCTCCCCCGCGGCAGGCGCCCAGAATGGCGTCGGCCAAGGCGTGCGCGAGCACATCGGCATCCGAGTGGCCCAGCAGGCCACGCTCGTAGGGAATATCGACACCGCCGATGATACATCGACGCCCCTCCACCAGACGGTGAACGTCGTAGCCATGGCCAATGCGCAGGTTACTGAACATGGGGAAGGTCCTCTCCCTCGGCCATGCGGCCAAGCAGAATCGCGGTTACGGGACGCAAGTCCTCGGGCACTGTCACCTTAAGGTTATCGCGCGGGCTCTGGACGCAGCGGACGCGTCCTCCCATGCGCTCGACCAGCGACGAATCATCGGTGCCGATAAAGCCCTCGGCAATGGCTGCAGCGTGGGCGCGCTTCATGGCGTCGACACTAAAGATCTGCGGCGTCTGCGCGGCCCAGTAGAGCTCACGCGGCGGCGTCTCGACGATGTTGTCGCCATCGACGATCTTGAGCGTGTCGATCGCGGGCTGACCACACACGACACCGTCGAGAGCACGGTCGCTCACGAGCACGTCGATAGCGTGATCGATCGCCTCGGTAGTAATGAGCGGACGAGCGCCGTCGTGGATGGCAACGTATTCAAAGCCCGCCGGAGCCGCATGCACGCCGGCACGGGTGGAATCCTGACGGGTATCGCCGGCATCGGCAAAGCTGATGGGCGTGTCATAGTCAAACGGGTCAATGGCCAGGCGGCGCATCTCGGCACGGCGCTCGGCAGGACACACCACCACGATGTGGCCGACCTTGTCGCTACGATCGAACGCGCAGATGGACCAGCTCATGAGTGGACGGCCCGCCACGTTAACGAGCTGCTTGCCACCGGGGTTACCAAAGCGCTGGCCGCTGCCGCCGGCAACGACCACGGCGCATACGGGCGCCATTATGCGTTCCCCTGTTTGGTGCCCTTCATGCGGTACAGCGAGTCCGCAAGAATGGCAGGGTTGTTAACACCAAAGTCGCCCAGGCGCTCCGGATCCTCGCTGATGTCATCCATGAGCTCCTGCAGCGAGCCGTACTCGTCGACGATCTTCTCGGCCACGCCGTCGCGCACGACGGACACGCGCGAAAGCGTGCGCAGGCCCAGCGGTGTCATGACGGAGTCCTCGTCCAGGTCGTCATAGCCCAGAACTGCCGCCACGTGCTGCGGGTCAGACAGGTCCTTAGGCGTCATGCGACTCAGCTCGGCGCGAATCTTCTCGGCGTTGGCCTCAGAGGAATCGCTTGCGTAGTCGCGGATCATCAAGTCGTATTCGGTATCCATGCTGGAGCCCGCGAGCTGCTCAAGCTGCATCTGCACGAGCTTGCCCTGGTTACCCAGCTTGACGATGCAATCCTTAAGCTCGGTCTTTGCCTGTTGCATGATCTCGAAACTCGAGAAAATGCCGGTGATGTCGGCGAGCGTGACGTAGTCGTCGAGCTCGAGGGCCGTCAGGCGCAGCAAGGAGCGGTCGAGCGACTGACGGGTGGTCTGGAGCGTGGCGACGAGCTGGTTGACCGAGCTCATGATGGTGGTGACGGGCTGGATCTCGTAGCTCTTGCCGTGAACGTACACGTTAACGACGGCGCGACGGGCCGAGACCGAGATCACGATGGCATCGGTGAGCACCGACATGCGAGCGGCAGTACGGTGACGCATGCCCGTCTCACTCGTGGCAAGCGAGGGATCGGGATTGAGGTGGAAGTTGGCGCGCAGGATCTGGGTGAGGTCGCCATCGATAACGATGGCGCCGTCCATCTTGGAAAGCTCGAACAGACGGTTCGAAGTAAACGAAATGTTGAGCGGGAAGCCGTCGTTACCGGCAGCGAGCACGTTTTCGGTGTCGCCGACGCAGATAAGGGCGCCCAGGTGACCGGCGATGATCATGTCGAGGGCGGTGCGGATCGGCTGACCAGGTGCCGTCAGGCGGATGGCCTGTTCCATACGCTTTTGCAGCTCGTTCTTATCCAAGGCATCGCTCCCATCGTATACGCTCCATAAACGCTAAATAGTTTCTCACGGTTTGTCCCTGCGGCGCTTGCGAAATCCGATGCTTACAGAATGAGCGAACACAGCTGAGAGCCCAACCCAAATCAGCTGTTCATGTGGTAGCATCGGGATTCGCATAAATGAGGGAGTAGTCGCGTGACCGGATTCGCCTCCGGTGGCGCGGTAAGTCAACACACTGGCCGATGCGGCCTGGCTTGCCTTAATGAACGAGACTCGTGGCTGTGCGCACAACGCGTACGCCACGGGTCTTTTTTGTTACTCCCCCAAGAGGTACACGCGGGCCCGCCCGCAGAGAGGGAGCCAGACTATGGGACTCGCAGAGCTCGTATTGCTCGCTATCGGCCTTTCGATGGACGCCTTTGCCGTATCCATCTGCAAGGGCCTTGGCATGAAGAAGATCAACCTTAAGGTCGCCGTAGTGCTCGGCTTGTTCTTTGGCGGCTTTCAGGCCGGCATGCCCGTAATCGGATGGGCGCTCGGCAGTCAATTCATGGGCATCATCGGACCCATCGACCATTGGATCGCCTTTATCCTGCTCGCCTTCATCGGCGGCAAAATGCTGTGGGAAGCCTTTACCGAGGACGAGGATGAAGGCGACGGCAAGGATGCCGAAAAGATTGACCTGGGCGAGTACCTGATCCTCGCCATCGCCACCTCGATTGACGCCCTGGCCGTGGGCATCTCGTTCGCCGCGCTTTCCGTCGACATCGTTCCCGCCGTGTCGCTCATAGGCATCACGACCTTCATCTTCTCCGTTGCCGGCGTGGCGATTGGCCGCATCTTTGGCGCGCGCTACGAAAAGCCCGCCACCATCGTGGGCGGCGTTGTGCTCATCCTCATCGGCCTCAAGATTTTGCTGGAGCACCTAGGGATTTTAGTGCTGTAAAACACCCTTCAAAACTAAACGTCCGTATAAGGCCTCATGCAGAGTTTTGCATGAGGCCTTTTCATGCAGACTTTTGCATGTCATACTAGGATGCAAAAGCCTGCACGTTAGGAGATAGCCGTGGATACCCTTCCCATCACCACACCACGCCAAGCTGGCATCTACGTGCGCCAGGCACGCGAGACTCAGGGTCTCACCCGTGCCACCCTCGCCAAAAAGGCCGGTGTTTCGGAGCGCCTGCTCGCATCGCTCGAGCTGGGAGATGCCACGGGCATTCGGCTCGACAAGCTGTTGACCGTCTTTAACGCACTCGGCATAGGTCTCTTTGCGCAAAGCGATAACGACTCCATCGCATCACCCTCCGAACATCCGATGACGATAGCGGACCTCCCTATCGCGAACTCGAATGCCCTGCCAAAGCCAAGCGTAGGCAGACGACCCGCTCGACAAGGAACGCCAGCTTTCTATGGTGCCTTGCTGGCCCAAATCGCAGCCGAGCAAGGCCTTTCCGGCACTTCAGACCTCTCCTTTGGCTGTAAGGTTGTGAAATAAATGGCAGAAATGGAGCTTGCGACCCTCATTTGTGGCGAAATCGCCGGCACTCTCCGCCAAGACGAGCATGGACTCTGCAGCTTTGCATACGCCCCAACCTATCGCGGAGCACCGTTATCGCTAACAATGCCGCTTTCCAATCGCACGTATGGCCATAGCATCGTCCGCCCGTTCCTATTTGGCCTTTTGCCCGACAGTCAAGAGCAGCGTCGCGCTATTGCCACCGAGCATGATGTTGCATCCAACAACCCCGTCGCCCTCTTGTGCCATATCGGTCTAGACTGCGCGGGGGCCGTTCAGTTTTGTCGAGCCGATCAATTAGACGCCGCCCGCGGCAGGGTCTCGGCATACCGCCCGCTTACCAATTCTCAAATCGCTCACAAGCTCAAAGCAATTCGCGATGACGAAAGAGAGACATGGATGGGCTCCAACGAAAGCTGGTCCCTGGGCGGCAATCAAGGCAAATTTGCACTAGCTTGGCATGATGGCCAATGGTGCGAATGTCTAGGGTCATCCCCCACTACCCATATCTTCA
>CABUSE010000125.1 GCA_902494135.1 uncultured Collinsella sp.
GGAACGGGGGAAACGGCGGTCGACGAAACTGGAGAGGAGGTATTACGAGCTCCTGTGCGAATTGGAGAGAACGCTCCCGCAAACTGCCTCTTGACAACTTATAGGAGCGTCGGTTTTATCACTCAAATCCTGCAGTTTTAGCGTCGAAAAACGTGGGTGCTTCAGGGGCCCAAATTAGGTCGTTCACTTCTCGGGAAACCATTCACCTTCGATTTGCTGTTTGTGGGCATCGGCAGCGGCTTCATGCTCCAAAAGACGACGTTCGCGATCAAACGATCACCAACAGCGCGCTGTTGACCGCTATGTATGAACAACAGACATCCTCCACTCATCTATACTCAAGAGCGTGTGCGCATCGCCCCCGAAAAACGATGAGAGTCGAGGCCCCATGCAGCAGCTCACCGAACAAGAAAAGAAGCGCATCCAGCGATACTGCACGTACCCCAAGATCGCAACGGCCGCACTCCTCATGTCGTTCGTAGCATGTCTGTTGATGTTGCCACTCCAAATGATCAACGATATCGCGTTTCACCAAAAGGAATTCCAACCCGCGGGCATATATACCGCCATCGCACTCACCGTAATCGAACTCGCCATCTTTTGCTATTGCGCTCTTGCGCCGCGCTTTGGAATGCAGGGCAAACAGTGGAAGGAACTGCAGAGCAGGCTTGCGGTGGCCCAGACCAACAAGGACCATTCCGCGGAGGTCGCCGGCGTGCTTGCCACGCAAGCTGCCGGCCGCCTGCTCAAGAACAGTGATAACGATCTCGCGCGCAACCTGGGCGGCGCCGCGGAGGTCGCCGGCGCCGTAGGGGCAGTCGCCACGGCGGCAGACGTGCTAGCCGAGACCTCGAGCAATGCCGAGGCCATGGCAAACGCATACGGCGTGATGATTCCAAACGTCAAGAAGCAGATCATAGCTCTCGCGGTGTTGCCCGCCATTGTGCTGCTTGGCGTCTACATCCCGCAGTTTGTCCAGGGAAATAACGAGCTTCAGGCAAGAAAGGCTGCAGCCGCCGAGCAGCTCGCCATCGCGCAGGATGCCTTGGAGCCCGTGTGCGAACGCGTCGCCGCAGACGACCCGTACGAGTCGTATCACGACTACGGCTACCGCATTATCGGCTATCTGCGCGACAATGACCTTGGCGCTCAAGCAGCCTATGTCTACCTTTCTTTTGATGCAGACGGCATGCTCACGGACGTCGATTACACCAGTCAGATCGACCCCGAGGCAAGCCTTGCAGACAATCTCGCTCGCGCCGAGCAGGACATCGCGACACTCTGCGCCCCGCTCAACGGGCTGGACATTTCCGTTGCCACACCGGGCATCCTCACGCCATGCAGCCTGTCGGATGAATTTAAACAGGCATTTTTAGCCGGATCCCTATATGAAGAAATCAGCATCAAGACGGAGGACGAATCTATCAAGTCGTACTACACCTTTGACACCGAAGCCGCAGAAGAATTCGACGAATACACCCATCCGGAAATTAGGCTCATGCTCTCTGCAAAGAAACGCTAGGGGGCTACACTCTGGTTGCCGCTCGCGAACGCCGCCAATATAGCGAAGTCTAATACTTTTCCGAGAAGTGAACGACCGTTTTTGGACCCCTGAAGCATCGACATTTTCTGACGCCAAAACCGCAGGATTTAACAATCAAAACCGCAGGAAACCGCCTTCAATAAGCGTTAGCGCTTCGGAGGTTCATTTTGACTCGTTCACTTCTCGGAAAAGTATTAGACCTCGGATTCACAAGCCGCTCAATGCGACAAAGAACCGTCCCTTGTCACATTATTCGGAGCGCAGGGCTTCCACGGGATCCTTTTTGGACGCGCTGCGGGCCGGCAGCAGGCCAGCGACAACCGTCAGCAGTACCGAAATCGCAATGAGCACCAGCGCATCCTGCAAGGGCAGGCTCATCAGGTTGGGGACCTGTTTGGCAGCAAGCGCCCAGGCATTAACCGGGAAGCTCACGGCCACCACGACGACAATGGCAAAGACACCGGCGATGAGGCCTTCGATAAAAGTCTCAGCGTTGAACACGTTTGCCACGTTGCGCTTCGACGCGCCAATCGCGCGCAGAATGCCAATCTCCTTTTTGCGCTCCAGCACGCTGATGTAGGTGATGATGCCGATCATGATGGAGCTCACCACCAGGCTGATGCTCACGAATGCGATGAGCACCAAGCTGATGGTGTTCACGATGTCGGTCACCGAACCCATGATGATGCCCATGTAGTCGGTGTACGAAATTGCCCGATCATCGTGGCCAGCGGCTTTGACCTGCTTGTTGTACGCGTCGATGTGATCGAGCACGCGCTCCTTGGCCTCAAAGTCGCGCGGGAAAATCTTGACCGAGATGGGGTCTGCCTCGTCCGCATAGCCCAACGTGGTCAGATTGTTGTCGTAGGTGAGCTTCGACGCCTTGGCATAGCTCATCATGAGCGAACTCAGGTCCTCGGCGTCCATGTTGAAATGGATGGCACGAGCAAAGGCACTCGCATCCACGTGCATGGCGCTCGCCAGGTTGGCAAAACTCGAAGACATCTGCGTCGCCATCTGGTCCATGAGCCCTGCCGCGCCCGCCTTGAGCTGGGACGATACCGTCGTCGCAATCTGCTCGCTGATTGCCTTCATCACCTGATCAATAGCCTGCTGCAGATACGGAGCCAGCTGCTTTTGCACATAGTCGGTCATTGCCTGCTGCAGCCGCTCGGCCAGGGCATCGCCGCCGAGCGCTTTGAGCTGGGCCATGATTTGCTGGGCTGCCGTATCACTCTCAAGATACGTCGAGAACGCGGCGGCAAGCTTTGACGCGTCCTTAAGATCTTCGGGCGACAGCGCCCTAAACTGATCAGACTGCAAAAAGCCCTCAAACAGCTGGTTGGCTAGTGTTCCCACCTGCTGCATTTGCTCGGGTGTGAGTTCCAGACCGTCAAAGATGCCCGAGAAATCTGGGGTTGGCGCTTTGGCCATGATGTCGCTGAAGTCGATGTCCTTACCAACGCCCGAAAGGTCAATGTCCAGCCCGGACAAGTCAAGACCAGACAGGTCCATACCGCCGGCCGCACCCGAGAGCGCAGACGCATCGAACGAGAACGCGCTCTTCAGCGCCGCCTCGTCCACACTGAACATGCTGCCCAGGTCCACGCCTTGTTTGGCCTCGCCTTGCAGCTCATCGAAAGACTTGCCCGTAAAGACATCCGTCTCGGGGTGGGCGAGTTGCTCTTGCACAATCTGCGAATCGGCGGCGCGCTCCATAAGCTGGCGAGTCAGCGCATGCGTGTAGGCAATGCCCGGGGACAACGCGCTCGCGTTGGCCGTCTCGTTGGGTCGCACCACGCCCACAATGTGCACGTCGATACCGTCGGCAACCTTGGCGGCCATAAAGTCGGCGTCGCCAGACATATCGGTCCACATGCCGGTCTCTTCGTTTTTGCGATACGCATCGGCCGGCGACAGCACCTTAAACGTCGTGGACAGCGCATCGTCGTAGGTAAAGTCGGTGCCGGTCTCGGGCGTTTCGACCCCACCGTCGGCCGCCATGGCGCTGTTGACCAAGTCGTTGAGCTCATTGATATCCAGCGCGCCGATGCTGTAGAGCGTGTAGTCGCCCACCGTACCGCGGCTCGAAAGCACCATCACGGCTTCGTTGGCGGACGTGGGCCAGTGACCAGCGACGACATCGTACTGGCTGTCGAGCAGACTCTGGTCGTCGATCATCTCGTTAAAGACCGAGGTTCCCATGGATTCCATGCTCACCGTTGCCGCCGAACTTGCGCCTCCGCTCATGGCCTCGGTCATAGCGTTGGGCACCAGCCGGACGGGCTTCTCGTCGCCCTTACTCGAACGATAGACAACTGGCGTCACGCCGTAGCCATACTGGATGGCGTTGACCTCTTTGTCGATACCATCGCCGCCGTCGTCAAGCCATGCCTTAAAGCTCGTCATGTCGTTGGACTTAACGCTCGCAAACATATCCTTTACGGCCGTGACCACGGGAATCTTATCGGTTCCCTGAGCCTTGCCGTCGGTACCGTCGTCGGACGAATCCTCGCCGTTGGACGCCTCGTCATCCGTGGCCCCCTGTCCGCCCATCATGGACGACAGGTCGTAATCCTGCTTGGAAATGGTGAGCGGGTAGCTCGAGAGCGTATCCTCCTCGACCTTTTTGATGTAGCCGTTTACGCC
>CABUSE010000126.1 GCA_902494135.1 uncultured Collinsella sp.
GTGTCGCCGTCGGCGTAGATGAACTCCTGCAGCGTCCAGTACAGCGGGTTTGTACGCGTGTTGGTGCGCTCGAAGGCGCGCATCAAAAAGCTGTCGGATACCGAGGAGCCGCAGCTCAGCGTACCGTCGCCATCAACAAACGCATGGTCGATGATCCAGTGCATGCGCTCAAAGCTCGGCTTCATGCCAAAGTCGCTGCCCATGAGCTGCAGGCGTTCGACCGTCATCGGCGAGCCGTCGGGCAACGCGGGCTTTTGCTCCTCGAGGGCATCTGCCAGGGCCGCCACGCGTTCGACGTCGGTGGGGTAGCGGTCATAATACTGCTGGGTCTTGGCTGCCATGCGCGGGAAGGTGTGCGCGTAGACCTCGCTGGCGCTCGCCGGCACGTGCGGAATGCCGCCGCAGGTAAAGCTTGCCGTCACGCCCTCGGGGAAGAGCGATAGATAACTCAACGTCAAAAAGCCGCCGTAGCTCTGCCCGAGTGTGACCCAGGGCTTGCCGCCAAAGCCCACCAGACGCAGGTACTCAAAATCGCGCACGATGGAACTGGCGAGGTGGCGCTTGAGGAAGTCTGCCTGCGAGCGTGCGGCATCGTAGCCGGCTGCCTCGGCGCGATCGCCCAAGGCGGCAATCGTGTGCCCGTCCACGCAGCTGCTGCGCCCGGTACCGCGCTGGTCGGGCAGCACGACGCGGAAATGCTTGACGGCCTCCTCGATCCAGCCATCGCTTGTGGGCGACAGCGGACGCGGGCTCTCGCCGCCGGGGCCGCCCTGCAAAAAGAGGAGGAGCGGCAGGTCGTCGTTGATGCGGTCGGGTGCGCAAACCACGCGGTAGAAGAGCTTGATGCTCTCGGGCGCGCCGGCGATGGGCGCCGGCATGGCGCCGCGGCGCATGGTGCTGCCGACGGCCAAAAGCATGGGCTCCAGGCCACGCCAGTCGAGGGGGACATCGATGCTGTGGTCCTCGACATACAGGCCTGGGACGTGGTACGAAGTGATGAGCGCCATGTAATGCTTCCATTCGTTGCGGTGTTTCGGGTTGACCAATTCTACCGCCGTCGGCAAGGATGCGTGCAAATCGGCTACCATGATTGGCAAACATCTAAGAGAAAGGGCCGTCCATGTCGGTCGATATAGCCACCTACGTTCACGATCTTGCCGTCGAGGCCAAGGCCGCTTCGGGCGCGCTCGCCACGGCGAGCGATGTCCAGCGCCAGGAGGCCGTGCGTGCCATGGCCGCGGCACTGCGCGACGGCGTTGATTCCATCGTTGCCGCCAACGAGCTCGATATGTCTGCCGCGCGTGATGCAGGCACCTCGGCGGGGCTCCTCGACCGCTTACTGCTGACGCCCGAGCGCGTTGATGGCATGGCTGCCGGCTTGGAGAAGCTTGCTGAGCTGCCCGATCCCGTGGGCCGTGTGCTCGACCATCGCGTGCTTGCAAGCGGTGTGGACCTTACGCGTGTGACTGTGCCGCTGGGCCTGGTCGCCATGGTCTACGAGGCGCGCCCCAACGTGACGGCCGATGCCGCGGGCATCTGCATCCGCACCGGCAATGCCTGCATTCTGCGCGGCGGTTCGCTGGCCTATCACTCGTGCGCCATGATTACCGAGCTGTTGGCCGACGCCCTCGAGGCGCAGGGCTTCCCGCGCGAGGCCGTCTCGATGATCGAGTCTACCGACCGCGAGGCAACCGGCGAGCTCATGAAGCTTCGGGGCATCGTCGACGTGCTCATTCCGCGTGGCGGTGCGGGCCTGATTCAGCGCTGCGTGCGTGAGTCGCTCGTTCCGGTTATCGAAACGGGCACGGGTAACTGCCACATCTACGTGCATGAATCCGCCGATTTTGACAAGGCACTCAACATTGTCGTCAATGCCAAGACCCAGCGCGTGGGCGTGTGCAATGCCGCCGAGTCGCTGCTGGTCGACCGCGCCGTGGCAGATTCGTTTTTGCCGGCGGTCGTGGCCGTACTGCACGATCATGGCGTGCTCATTCATGGCGACGAGGCCACGTGCGCCGCATGCGCCGATGCCGGTCTTGTCGAGGGCGACGACTACGTGGCCGCAACCGAGGAGGACTGGGGCCGCGAGTATCTGGCGCTTGAGATGAGCGTGAAGGTCGTGGCGAACGAGAATGAGGCCATCGCGCACATCAACCGCTACGGCACCATGCATTCCGAGGCCATCATCGCCGAGGACGAGGATGCCTGCGAGCGCTTCCTGGATGCGGTCGATGCCTCGGCCGTGTACGCCAACGCCAGCACGCGCTTTACTGACGGCGGCGAGTTTGGCCTGGGCGCCGAGATCGGCATCTCGACCCAAAAGCTCCACGCCCGCGGACCCTTTGCCGCCGAGGCCCTCACCACCTACAAATACAAGCTCCGCGGCACCGGCCAGGTCCGCCCCTAAACCTACCAAAAAGGGACAGGTTTATTTTGGCAGGTTTTATCTGCGGTTTTGCCGGGCGACGCGTTCGCCCGGCTTTTTTCTCCGCATGCCTTTTCTGCCTTTCGGCTTGAGCCGCGGCGATATACGATAGTGACATCGTGTCCTAGCACCGACTCACCTGGAGGTATTGCCATGTCCCAGACGCTTTCCGCCGGAATCACCCGTGATCGCGCGTTCGAACTGCTCAATGAGCACAACAAAGATCCGTTCCACATCACCCATGGCGAGACGGTCGAGGGCACCATGCGCTACTTTGCGCGCGAGTTCGACCCCGAGAACGAGGAGTTTTGGGGCATTGTCGGCCTGCTGCACGACCTGGATTGGGAGGAGCATGAGGACGACCCCATGAACCACACCATCTATGCGGCCGAGATTCTTGAGGGCGAGGGCGCATCGACCGAGCTCATCCGTGCCATCCAAACGCACACGTCCGATTTCAACACCTCGCTGCCCAAGCCCGAGCTGCAGATGGAAAAGATCCTGTTTGCCTGCGATGAGCTCACCGGCCTGATCGGTGCCGCCGTCATCATGCGTCCGAGCAAAAGCGTCATGGACTTTACGACTAAGTCGCTCAAGAAGAAGTTCAAGGACAAGCGCTTTGCCGCCGGCTGCTCGCGCGACGTGATTACGCAGGGCGCCGAGATGCTGGGTTGGGAGCTCCCCGAGCTTTTCGACCGTACCATCGCGGCCATGCAGTCCTTCGCGCCCGACCGCGACACCTTCCAGGCCTAACCTGCCAAAAAGGGACAGGTCTATTTTGGTAGGTTTTTCTGGGAAAACGCTTCCGTTGGACGTTATTCAGCGGAAGCGTTTTCTGTTTACATGGTGACGTTGGCGAGTGGCGACGCCTCGCGGCAGGCAGCTGTGCTTCGCCGTACCCGTAACTCGGCAAACGCGACGCTAGGACGCGTTCTTGATAATCCATGTTCCGAGTCCGGTCAGCAGTTGAACCTGCTTAATCGTTAGCCCTTCTTTTCGAAGCGCGAGAATCGCCTCATTGCGAAGTGGCTTGGAGACGGATTTGAGTTCCGTCGGAGCACATCCTACGACACTCTGCACATAAGCTCGATATTGTGTTTGGGGAGGATTGCATCGAGGATCTGAAGCATGGCGATTCGGTCCTCGGCATCGTCAAACAGCAATTGCCCTCTGTTTCCACGCAACGTGACGTGGAAATAACCGGTTGGTGACTTTGAACGAGGTTTTCTCGGCATGGCCCCTCCTTTAGCTTGGATGGGCTGAAGATACCTCATTCGGAGGCTTCGGTTGTCGAGATTCAGTTTACCGACTATAGCTGTTACCTGCCGAAATGTTATTGCGTTTTCAAATTGATGCTTTTTAATGGTAATTGAGCGGGGCGAGCGCCCTCGATGCGGATGCGGACTTTACCAGCGTCGAGCTGGATTGTTCTTGTGTGAAGACGTCGCAAATGGGCTTCACGCATTTCCGTGGCGATAAAAATGGCCGGGCGCCCAAAAAACTGAGCACCCGGCCATTTACCAATTGTTTGTTGACGTTTGGCCAGATAAAACCTGCCAAAATAAACCTGTCCCTTTTTGGTAGGTTAGTTGAGGGCGGCTTGGGCTAGGCGGGCTTCGGCAGCTTCTTCGGTAACGCCCAGGGCCACGGCGAACTCCTCGATGGAGCGGCGCTTGGCTTCCTTGAGCACGCGCATGTAGTA
>CABUSE010000127.1 GCA_902494135.1 uncultured Collinsella sp.
TATGACGGTGCCGTACCGGCGCTCGACGGCGTCGATCTGAATATCGAGGACGGCGAGTTTTTCTGCATCCTCGGTGGCAATGGGTCGGGCAAGTCGACGTTTGCCAAGCATCTGAATGCGCTGTTGCAGCCCGATGCGGGCACGGTACGCATCAACGGCATGGATGCGTCCGACCCCGAGCTGGTCTACGACATTCGTTCGACCGCGGGCATGGTATTCCAGAATCCCGACGACCAGCTGGTGGCAACGCTTGTCGAAGATGACGTTGCGTTTGGTCCCGAAAACCTTGGCGTGCCATCGGCGCAAATTGCGCAGCGCGTACGCGAGGCGCTGAAGGGTGTGGGCCTGGTGGGCTTTGAGCGCCACGAGACCCATGCGCTTTCGGGCGGCCAAAAGCAGCGCGTGGCGCTTGCCGGCGTGTTCGCCATGGAACCGCGCGTGCTCATATTGGACGAGGCTTCCTCGATGCTCGATCCGCGTGGACGCAAGGGCCTCATGAAGGCTTGCCGCGCGTTGCACGCTCGCGGCATGACCATCGTGATGATTACGCACTTTATGGAGGAGGCTGCCGAGGCCGATCGTGTCGCCGTGTTTCAGACGGGACGAGTTGCCATGCTGGGCACGCCCGATGAGATTCTGACGCGGGCGAATGAACTCGTTCAGCTCAACCTTGACATGCCAGAGTCGTGCCGTTTGGGCATGGCACTTCGTGCGGAGGGCGTGCCCGTTTGCGCGCAGGTACGTGAGGCGGATATGGTCGCCGAGATTGCGCAGGCTTATGCCGAGCGAAGTGGGGCAGGCATCGCGGGGCAGTCTTCCGTATCCCAGTCGGAAATCGCTGACGGCACTGTTCCGGTAGACAACGAGGGCAACGCGTCGGAGCCCGTCATCGAGCTATCCCATGTTTCGTACAGTTATTCGCTCAGTCCGCGCGAGCGCCGCCGCTGGCATAAGCGCTCGGCCACTGCGGGCAAATCGAGCAAACAGGCTCTCTGGGGAAACGACCCAAGCAGCCCGTGGGCGCTGCGCGATGTATCGCTGACGGTGCGTCGCGGCGAGTTCCTGGGCTTGGCAGGTCATACCGGTTCGGGTAAGTCGACGCTGGTCCAGCATCTCAACGGTTTGATTCGCCCCCAGGAGGGATCCGTTCGCGCGCTGGGGCTCGATCTGTCAAACAAGAAAGACGCCGCCGCGGTTAAGGCCAAGGTCGGCGTGGTGTTTCAATATCCTGAGCGTCAGCTGTTTGCCGAAACCGTGGCGCAGGACGTGGCGTTTGGTCCGCATAACCTTGGCTTGCCGCAAGATGAAGTCGACCGTCGTGTCGAGTCATCGCTCTCACGCGTGGGCCTCGACCTTTCCACGGTCGGCGACAAGAGTCCCTTTGAGCTTTCGGGCGGTCAGCAACGGCGTGTGGCATTCGCCGGCGTGCTCGCCATGGAGCCCGAAGTCCTGGTGCTCGATGAGCCCATGGCGGGGCTCGATCCGGCTGCGCGCAGGGATTTCCTTGAGCTTATCGATCGACTTCACCGCGATGGCCTGACCGTTGTCATGGTTTCGCATAGTATGGATGACCTGGCCAATTGCTGCGACCGTATTGTCGTGATGAACGAGGGCGCGGTGTTTGCCGAGGGCACGCCCGCTCAGGTTTTTGCGCATGCCGATGAGCTTAAATCAATCGGCTTGGGCGTTCCCGCCGCCCAGCGTATGGCGCTGGCGCTTACGGAGGCGGGCGTGCCGCTGCGCTTTGACGGCCTCTATACGGTTGAGTCGCTGACAGACGAGTTGGTGGACCTGCTAATCGGTTGCTCGGGCGGTCCTTCTAACGTCGCGGACATTGCTAAATTCAAGACGGTCGCGCGAGAGAAGGGCTGCTAATGGAGGCGTTTTCGTTTGGCAGCTACTATCCCGGCGATAGTGCGATCCACCGCCTGGACCCGCGAACTAAGTTGCTCTTGGGCTTTGTGTTTCTGATCACGACGCTGACCGTCGGCGGCTTCCGCGGACTGGCCCCTGTCGCAATGTTTGTCGTGCTGATCTATGCCGTGTCTCGGGTGCCGGTTCGTCGCGTTCTGTCGTCGATGGCGCCGCTGCTGGCAATCGTCGTCGTGGTCGCGGTGCTCAACTTGTTTACCGACCAGAGCGGGCGCATTCTGTGGCAGCTCGGCTTTTTGCAGATAAGCGAGGGCTCGCTGCATTCCGCCGCCTTTATGGCGTGCCGCCTGACCTTGATGATGGCCGGTATGAGCGCTATCACGCTCACCACGCCGACGCTCGACCTCACCGCGGGCTTTGAGCGCCTGCTCGCACCGTTTGCGCGTGTGGGACTTCCTGCGCACGAGCTCGGCATGATCATGGGTATCGCGTTGCGCTTTATGCCGCAGTTTGCCACCGAGATGAAGCAGACGGCGGACGCGCAGGCGAGCCGCGGTGCGCGCGTGACGGGGGGCCCGCTCGGCGGCGTGCGTATGCTCGGCAGTGTGGCGATTCCGCTGTTCACCGGCGCGTTCCGCCATGCCGAGACGCTGTCTGCTGCCATGGATGCACGCTGCTATCACGGCGAGCAGGGCCGCACGCGCCTGCATGCGCTTGCATTTGGCCGCGGCGATGCGTTGGCGGCGGTGGTGACGGCGTTGCTGCTCATCTGCGTCATCGTCATCAATCTTCAACTTGTTTAGGCGCGATTCGAGCGCAAGAAAGGGGTCCCTATGACCGACAACGACCGCACGGCTCAGCTTGAGCGCGCCTGTTCGTATCTCAGGCGCATTCCGGCGTGGTATCTGGCCACGACCGATGTGGCCGACGGGCATCAGCCTCGCGTGAGGCCGTTTTCGTTTGCCATGGTCGATGACGGTAAGTTGTGGTTTTGCACGTCGCGCGACAAGGATGTGTGGGCGGAGCTGAGCGCGAATCCCAAGTTTGAGCTCTCGGGCTGGAAGCCGGGGGAATGTTGGATCGTATTGACCGGCGAAGCCGCGCTTGAGGACGACGCAGTTGCGAGCGACAAGGTGCGTCAAGCGGGTTTTAAGCACATGGTGGGCATTGGCGAGGAACACGAGAGTGCCAACGACGGCCGCCTTGCTTTCTTTTCGGTCCGCAACATTGCTGCGCGCTTCTGTGATATCGACGGCAGCGAGGAGCGCCTGGAGCTCTAGCTCGCACAAACCAGGTTCCCAAACTAGCTAGTACAGGAGGAAACGTGGACGGATTGAATACGGTTTTGGAGTATCTGACGTCGGTGCCGGCGTGGTATCTGGCGACGAGCGTGGATGGGCAGCCGCATGTGCGTCCGTTCTCGTTTGCTCAGATTCAGGACGGTAAGCTGTGGTTTGTGACGGCGCGCACCAAAGACGTGTGGCAAGAGCTGCTGCAAAATCAGCGCTTTGAGGCCACGAGTTGGTGGCCGGGCCATGGCTGGCTCATCTTGCGCGGGCGTGCCGGCTTGGATGACCGGGCTTTAGACGAAATGCGCGAAGCCGGGTGGAAGCATCTAGAGCACCTGGGCGAGCACTATGAGGGGCCTAACGACCCCACGCTCGTCTTCTTTAGCGTCGAGGATCCCGAGGCTTTTATCTGCAATCACGACGAATGGGTGCCGGTCGAGCTCTAGCCAGCTGGCGCATCCTAACAACTTGGTTTTCGCATGGGCGGGCCCCGTATTGCCCGGCGCCGTTAGGAGCGCCGGTCAATACGGGGCCCGTTCCATTTGTCAATTCCTTCAAGCGAATGTGTCGGGAATGTTTCAATGCATGAATATGCAAGCCATTTACGTATTCATGCATCTTTTGGTGCTAAAGTTTCAACCCACTTCATAACGACCGCTGCGAAATGCGCATCGGTGCATAAATCGCAGACAAGGAGTCTGATATGTCTTTGAAGGTTGGAATCGTCGGCGCGGCTGGATATGCCGGAGCCGAGCTCATTCGCCTCGTGCTCGGCCATCCCGAGTTTGAACTTGTTGCCATTACGTCCAACGCCGATGCCGGCCAGCCGCTGTCCGCGGTGTATCCGAGCTTTGCTGGCGTGAGCGATCTGGTTTTCACCACGCATGACGCCCCCGAGCTCAAGAGCTGCGATGCGGTTTTTCTTGCCGTGCCGCACACGGCTGCCATGGCACA
>CABUSE010000128.1 GCA_902494135.1 uncultured Collinsella sp.
ACGGGACTGTTCTCGCCGCAGCCGGGCCGCACCTTCCTGATCAGCGAGAGCTGCCGCGGCGAGGGCGCGATTTTGCTCAACGCCGCCGGCGAGCGCTTTACCGACGAGCTTCAGCCGCGCGATGTGGTCGCCGCCGCTATTCGCGAGCAGATGAAGCAGGACGGCACCGAGCACGAGTGGCTGAGCTTTGCCCCCGTCGAGCGCGACGTGGTGACTGGACACTTCGCCAACATCCGCGCACGTTGCCTTGAGGACGGCCGCGACATCTTGGACGAGCCCATTCCCGTTACGCCCACGCAGCACTACTTTATGGGTGGCGTATGGGTCGATAAGGACGGCCGCACCTCGATGCCCGAGCTCTACGCCGCGGGCGAGACGGCCTGCAACGGCGTTCACGGCAAGAATCGCCTTGCATCAAACAGCCTGCTCGAAGCGCTGGTCTGGGGTCGTCGCGCCGCGTGGTATATGCGTACCGGCGAGTCACTGGCCGTGGAGCAGGCGGGCGATCCCGCGCTCGATGGCCGTCATCGCGCCCTGAGCGCCGACATCCTGGCAATCGATGATCTGGCCCGTGCCGCCGGCACGCAGGCCGTGGAGGAGTAGACCATGAATCCCATTACCATGAAGCTCGTCGTCGATGATCTGATTCTGCAGGCTCTGCGCGAGGATATTACCTTTGAGGACGTGAGCACGGCGAGTGTGTGCCCCACGGCGCGCCCCGCCACGGTGGAGCTTATCGCCAAGGCCGATGGCATCATCGCGGGCCTGGATGTGTTCGCTCGCACCTTTGAGCTGCTGGATTCGCAGAGCTCGGTGCTGTTTGATGTTGCCGACGGTGACGAGGTCCACGCCGGTGACCACGTGGGGCAGGTGCGTGGCGATGCGCGCGTACTGCTTTCGGGCGAGCGCGTGGCGCTCAACTACCTGCAGCGCATGAGCGGTATCGCTACCTATACGCACCAGATGGCCGCGGCGCTCGAGGGCACCAAGACCGTGCTCGTCGATACGCGCAAGACCACGCCGGGCATGCGCGTCTTTGAGAAGGCCGCGGTCGAGATTGGCGGCGGCAGCAACCATCGTTACAACCTGTCGACGGCTGTCATGCTCAAGGACAACCACATCGACGCCGCCGGTGGCGTGGCACGCGCGATCGAGATGGCGCGCGCTCATGCGTCGTTTACCACGACGGTCGAGATCGAGTGCGAGAACCTGGACATGGTGCGCGAGGCCGTGGAGGCCGGTGCCGATATCATCATGTTCGACAACATGACCCATGACGACATGGCCGCCGCCATAGAGCTTATCGCCGGTCGCGCCAAGACCGAGTGCTCGGGCAATGTGGATGCCAGCAATATCCGCGCACTCGCCGACCTGGGCGTTGACTTTATTAGCTCGGGGGCATTGACGCACTCTGCGCCGATTCTCGACCTCTCGCTTAAGCACCTGCGTCTGCTGGACGGTAAATAATGGACGCCCGCGAGCGTCGCCGTGCCATCATGGGCGTGCTCGAGCGAGCCAAGGGCCCCGTCTCCGGCAGCGCACTTGCTCGTGAGGTGGGTGTGAGCCGCCAGATTGTCGTGCAAGACATTGCCCTGCTGCGCGCCGATGGGCACGATATCGTGGCGACCAACCGCGGCTACGTGCTGCAGGAGGCCCCCAGCAGCCCCGCTGTGCCCACGCGCTTGGTCAAGGTTCGCCACGGCGTGGAGCAGGCAGGCGATGAGCTTACGAGTATCGTCGACGCCGGAGGCGCCGTGCTCAACGTGATCGTCAATCACCGCGTGTACGGTAAGATCACGGCCGACCTGGACATCCGCAATCGTCGCGATGTTGAGCGCTACCTGCACGATATCGAGAGCGGCAAGAGTTTCCCGCTGCTAACGGTGACGAGCGGCTATCACTTCCATCGCATCGCGGCGGAGGACGAGCAAACCCTCGACGAGATCGAGGCGATGCTCAAGGAGAAAGGCTACTTGGCGGACCTAATGCCCTACGAAGACGACCTGTCCTAGTAACGACGAATGCAAAAGGAGGCCTCCGCGGCGATGCGGAGGCCTCCTTTTTGTGCACGGTGTACTTTTGAGTGTGCAAGTGGGGGAGTTGTTACTCCTCAACGATCTCGGTGATCGCGCCAGCGGGGCAAGCGTCCTGGCAAGCGCCACAGGCGACGCAGGAGTCCTCGTCAGCGACGGTAGCGACGTCCTGGAGCTCCAGAACGCCAGCGGGGCAGGAGTCGACGCAAACGCCACAAGCGATGCACTCGTCGGCATCAATTACGGGATGAGCCATGGTAGTTTCCTCTCTGTTGACCGACGCTACAGACGATGCGCGCCGGTTTGATTCGGGCAAAAACATACCACGGGAGCGACCGTTTGCAATACCCTCTGGCCGGCATCTTCATACCGTTCGCCGAGTATGCCAAGGTTTACTAAAAAACACGCAGGTGGGGCCGTTGAGCTGCGCAAATGTTAGCTAAAGGTGACTTGAAATATTGAGCTATTGGGCGCGCCTGCGGAAAGGGCATCCCGTTATTTGGCCGAAAAACGGGTCGCAGTTTCCGGTTGGGCTTGCTAGCGGAAACTGCGACCCGGAATCCACGCTCAAACCGGGACGGGCTTTCCACAAGGCAGCCCCGGGCACCCTCGGACCCAAGCCTCAGTCAACTCTACATAGATCTCAATAGATCTGCCGAGAACTCCAACAACGCGTCTACCTGCGTATTTGCGAACCTAAACTCTCGGCAATAAGAAATCTTATATGAATTGACTTAGATTTTGTATATTCCGGCCCATAAGGGGATACACTACATCCTGAAAGACAAGCCGAAACACCGCGCGGCAGACCGCCGAGTCGGTGCAAACGCACAAGAGAGAGGGAATTTCTAATGGGCAAGATTCTTGGTATCGACCTTGGTACTACTAACTCCGCTATGGCCGTTCTCGAGGGCGGTTCTCCTACCATTATCGTGAACGCCGAGGGCGACCGCACCACCCCGTCCGTCGTGGGCTTCCGTGCCGACGGCGACCGCGTCGTGGGTAAGGCCGCTAAGAACCAGGCTGTCACCAACCCCAAGAACACCGTGTTCTCCATCAAGCGCTTCATGGGCCGCAAGTACTCCGAGTGCACCTCCGAGATCAAGACCGTGCCGTATGAGGTCAAGGAGGGCCAGGGTGGCCGTGCCGTCGTCGACATCGAGGGCAAGGATTACACCGCCGAGCAGGTGAGCGCCATGACGCTCGCAAAGATGAAGGCCGACGCCGAGAAGTATCTGGGCGAGACCGTCACCGACGCCGTCATCACCGTCCCGGCCTACTTCAACGACGCCCAGCGTCAGGCCACCAAGGACGCCGGTAAGATCGCCGGCCTCAACGTCAAGCGTATCGTCAACGAGCCGACCGCTGCTGCTCTGGCCTATGGCCTGGACAAGCAGGGCACCGACCAGCGCATCCTGGTCTTCGACCTGGGCGGCGGCACCTTCGACGTCTCCATCCTCGACCTCGCCGATGGCGTGTTTGAGGTCCTGTCCACCTCGGGCGACAACCACCTGGGCGGCGACGACTGGGATCAGCGCGTCATCGACTGGATGGCCGATAAGTTCCAGCAGGAGAACGGTGTCGACCTGCGTCAGGACCCCATGGCCCTGCAGCGTCTGAAGGAGGCCGCCGAGAACGCCAAGAAGGAGCTCTCCGCCGCCCAGCAGACCACCATCAACCTGCCGTTCATTACCATGAACCAGTCCGGTCCGCTGCACCTCAACTACACGCTGACCCGCGCCGAGTTCGAGAAGATCACCCGCGACCTGCTCGAGCGCTGCAAGCAGCCTGTCACCAACGCCCTGCGCGACGCCAAGCTTAAGCTCTCCGATCTGACCGAGGTCATCCTCGTCGGCGGCTCCACCCGTATGCCCGCCGTTCAGGAGCTCGTCAAGACCATGACCGGCAAGCAGCCCAATATGTCCGTGAACCCCGACGAGGTCGTTGCCGACGGCGCTGCCGTCCAGGGCGGCGTGCTCACCGGCGA
>CABUSE010000129.1 GCA_902494135.1 uncultured Collinsella sp.
CGGTCGCCGACCCAGCTGCACAGACCCGCGATAACGCCGGTCAGGCCGGCCTCCGGTCCAATACTTCCGCCAAACAGCAGCGGCAGCAATGCCGCGAGCGAAAGCTTGCCCAGATTGTCGTACGGGTAGCGCCCGTCTTGCTTGACCTTAACCATCACCTGGTTGAGGTCATCGGTCTTGGTGCCTGTCATCTTTTCGTACAGACCGATTAACAGGCCGCCCAGCAGACAGACAAAAAACGGGTACGGCAGAAAGCCAAACGGGCCGCTGGCAAGCTCGGGCGAAGCGACGCCCAGCGCGTGCGGAATCTCGGTCCATAGATAGTCGATACCGTGCTCCATCGCAAAAAAGAACAGCCAGACCGCGGCACCTGCGAACGCACCGGTCACGGCAACGCTAACTAAAAACAGCGCGCGGTTTGTGGGTTTGGCAAGGTTATCCATCGGGTCCTCCCGCGGTCAAAGTCGACATAGTTATGTTTTATTGTAGAGCGAGCGTTGCTCGAACGAGCCAACCGTCTGCGCCGCAAACGGCACCATTGGGAGTCATCGTGGGACAGGCTCAAGACTTATCCGTTGATAATCGAGGCAATCTCGCGCAAATCGTCGGCAAAGTAAATGCCTTGCTGGCGCTGCGGGCTCGATAAACCTTTATCGATCATGTGCCCAAGCAGCGCCTTGAGGTCGTTGTAGTAACCGTCCAGGTTATACAGGATGCACGGAGCACTCAGGTGCCCCAACGACACCGCGGACATGACCTCGGCAATCTCCTCGAGCGTGCCCGTCCCACCGGGAAAGGCGATGAACGCATCGCCGAGCTCAATCATCTTGGCCTTGCGCTCCGCCATATCGCTCGTCACGATGAGGTCGTCGATACCGTCATGTTGAAACTCGGCCTCGATAAAAAAGCTCGGCTCCACACCCGTCACGTGTCCGCCAGCATCGAGCACGCTATCGGCGAGCGCGCCCATCAGGCCCGATTTGGACCCGCCGTATACCAGCGCGTGTCCATTGGCGCCAATCCAGTTGCCCAGCTCCTGCACCGCGGGCAGAAACGCCGGGTCATTGCCAGTGTTGGCACCCAGGTACACGGTGATGTTCATATTTGTCTCCCTGTTGTGGCGCACGACGTTCGTCTTAGCGCTGACGTCGACGATACTCGCGCACGCGACGCGAAAGATCGGCGAGCTCGTCGCGATCGAGCTCTTCCAGATGCTCCAGATCATCCATAAAGCGCGCCATGGTGTCCTTTTGACGCATCTTGATAAGCGTATTGCAGTAGTTCACCGCCACGCCCGTGAGCATAGCGATGTAGAAGATGCTGATGACGCTCAAGACGACGGTAATGGCGCGGGCAACCGGCGTTTCGGCCGGAATGTCGCCAAAGCCGATCGTCGAGACCGTCTCAAAGCTAAACCACAGGCCATCGCCAAACGTGAGGGTCGTGGGCTCGGACAGCCAGACGGCCGTCGAGCACAGCAGGTAGAAAACGAGGAACAGCTCCGTAATGCGCACAAAGCCCGCCTGGCGCAACACGTCAGCAAGCGTCCTGAGCTTTTTCATCGCGACCCTTTCCACGGACAACCAATCACGTTCGCCCGGTATTGTCCCACAACCGTCAGTTAGGGACGTTCCTTTTGTGCCGGCAGAAAGGGACTGTCCCCAACTGCCGGGCGGAACCGTTTAGCGGCGCCGCTGCCGACTGGGCAGGCTGAGCTGGTATCCTTATGCGGTATTGCCTCGATTCGTTAGGATTGCACGTGAGAGCTTCCGCTGTCCTTCGTTCAGTTATATATCGCGCCCTGGCTGTCGCGCTTACCGCACTCGCCATACTGAGCACCATCATGCCCGCCCCCGTCTTTGCCACCGACTCCGATCAGCAGGTCAAGACAGTCCGCGTCGGTTGGCTCGTCAACAACGAAGGCTTCCAGGAGGGCACGCCGGGCGAGCGCCTTTCGGGCTGGGGTTATGACTACCTGCAGACGCTGTCGTACTACACGCCGGGCTGGCGGTACGAATACGTCTCCGGCACCTTCACCGAGCTTATGGACATGCTCGAGGCGGGCGAGATCGACCTCATGCCCAACATCTCCTACTCCGAGGAACGCGCCCAAAAGCTGCTCTTTTCCTCGAACCCCGAGGGCGCCGAGCGCTACTACATCTACGCCAAGCCCGATCGCGACGACCTGGCCAAGGGTGACCCCCAAGCGCTCCAAGGCCTTACCATCGGCTACAACCCCGGCGCTATGCAAACCTTCGTCGGCCAGCAGTGGCTCGCCAACGAAGGCATCACCTGTACCTATAAAGAAATCAGCACCGGCGGCGCCCTCTTTGAGGCGCTTGCAGACGGCGAGGTCGACGCCGTCATCATGAACGACACCATCTCGTCGCCCGATGCGTCGCCCATGTTCTACGTTGGCTCGAGTGACTACTATTTTGCCGTCCCCAAAAGCCGCCCCGACCTGATGAACGACATCAATGCCGCCATGACGGCAATCGCCCGCGTCAACCCACGCTATAACGACGAGGTCAAGGCGAATTACTCGGCCCAAAACAGCGGCTCATCATCGCTCACCGGCCCCGAGCCCTCCTGGCTCAAAGCAAACGACAACACCATCACGATCGGCTATCTTAAAAACAAACTCCCCTACTGCACGCAAAATGACGACGGCGAAATGGAAGGATCGCTCGCCTCGCTTGCAACGACGTTGCACGACAAGTTTGGCATTACGGTTGCAACAGTAGCGTTCTCGAACAACGAGCAAATGATCAAATCCCTTTCCAAAGGGACCATCGATGTCGCCCTGCCGTTGTTTCGCGACTACTGGCTTGCCGAGCAGGCAGGGGTCATCCTGTCAAACCCGATGGGAACGGTTTCCCTAACCGCCATTCACAGCAGCAGCAACCTGAACAGTGACCTTAAGAACATCGCTTGCACAGCAGACGCGATCGTCAACCGTCTTGAGCTCGAAAACCTATTCCCCGACGCAAAGGTAACCGAGTATCCGAATGGCAACGAGGCACTCGAAGCCCTCAATAAGGGGGAGGCGAGTTGCATCATTGTCCCCAGCACGCGCCTGAAAACCATCCGCGACACCTACGACATCGAGGATTTCCAAACACAGGAGCTCACCGACACGGCACAGCTATCGTGTTTGATTTCGCGCGGCAAACCCGTGCTGTTGGGAATCATTAATAAGGGCATCGTCAATGCTGGCGAATCGCTCTCTGCAAGCAGTTATTCCCCCACATCGTACTCGGCGCAAGAATCGAATGCGTTCCGACTTCTCTACCGCAACCGCGTCGTCATTGCGGCAGTCGTCATCTGCATTTTGCTCACCGGCATCGTCATCCTTGTCTGGTCGCTTCAACGTGCGCAGAAAGAACGGCAGAAAGCCGACGCTGCCAACGCCGCTAAGACGGCATTCCTCACGCGCATGAGCCACGACATCCGTACGCCGCTCAACGGCATCCTGGGCCTTATCGAGATTGAGGAATTGAAGGAAGGCGATATCCAGGTCGCCCGCGAGAGCCGTGCCAAGGCGCGTGTTGCCGCCAATCACCTGCTCTCGCTGATCAACGATATCCTCGAGATGGGCAAAATCGAAGACCGCAAGCTAACACTGGAACATGCGCCTTTTAACCTCAAAGAGCTCTGTGACGATGCGCTGGTGCTGTGCAAGCTCCGCGCGTCCGGTAACGGCATCACAATGCAGGACAATAGCCTGCCGTACGCCACGGGGCCATACATGATCGGCAGTCCCACCCATATCCGACGGATCATAATCAACCTGCTAGACAACAGCATTAAGTACAACAAGCACGGCGGCTCCGTCACCTTTAGCTCACAGACCAAGCCACTCGATAACGGGCGCGCGCTCTTTTGCTTTAGCGTTTCGGATACCGGCATTGGCATGGCTCCCGAGTTTTTAAAGCATA
>CABUSE010000130.1 GCA_902494135.1 uncultured Collinsella sp.
CCGTAGCCAAAGGTACCGGCTGCGGTGTTGATGGGGTTCTGCATCTTGACGCCGCCGAAATCGACGGCCATGTTCACGGTACCCACTAGAAGACCACCACCTTGGAAGCATCGAACACGGGGCCGCACATGCAGGCGCCCTTCATACCGTCGACCGTCTCGACATTGCAGGTGTTGCAGGCGCCAAAGCCGCAGCTCATCATGCGCTCGAGCGACACCTCGCAGTACGCGCCGGCCTCGGCAGCAGCGGCGGCGACCTTCTTCATCATGACGGCGGGGCCGCAGCTGGCGACGTAGTCGTAGCCGCCCTCGCCGAGCAGCTCGGCTGCCGGGTCGGTGCAAAAACCGTGCGTGCCCAGCGTGCCATCGTCGGTGCACACGTTAACCGTGGCGCCCAGCGCGCGGAACTCATCGACACCCACGGCCTTGGAAGCGGTGCCAAAGCCCAGGCACACGTCGACATCCACGCCCTGCTCGGCAAGCTTGCCGGCGAGGCAGAGCACAGGCGGAACGCCGATGCCGCCCGCCACGAGCAGCGCCTTCCTGGTGCCCTCGGGAACAAGCCAGCCGCGGCCGCCAGGGCCCAACAGGTTGGACTTGGAGCCGGGGACCATCTGCGACAGACGACGGGTGTCGTCACCCACGACGGCGTACCACAGCTCGACGGTACCGGCCTGGGCGTCGGCGCGATAGAAGCTCAGGGGCACGCGAAGCAGCGAGGACGCATCGCCGGGCACGGCAATGTTCACAAACTGACCGGGCTTGAGCGCACTTGCAAGCTTGGGGGCCGAGATGACGAGCGAGAAGATGCCGTCGGCGATCTCCTGGTTCGAGACGACCTCGAAGTCGTGCATGCGTGCAGTGGAAGGTGTGGGCATAGACGCTCCAATCCCCCATGCGATTGCATGGTCAAAACGAACAGAAAGCGCGGCACCGCAAGGGCACCGCGCACAAAAGCGATAAGGCTATGCTAGCAGATGCAGCCGTCGGCGAGCGTCTGCTTACCGCCGACAAACACATCGGTGGCACGACCGGTAAGCGTGCGGCCGGCAAAACCGGAGTTCTCGGCGCGCGACTCGTAACCGTCCTCGCCGACCGTCCAGGTGGCGGACGCGTCGAACACGGTCAGGTCGGCAACGGAGCCCGCCTTGACCTGAACCTGGTCGAGGCCCAGAATCTCACGCGGCTTGATGGCCATGAGCTCGACCATGCGGCCCACGCTCATCTTGCCCGTGTTGACCAGCTCGGTGAGTACGAGCGACAGCGAGGTCTCGAGGCCGATCATGCCAAAGGGCGCAAGCTCGAACTCGCGGGCCTTCTCCCACGGGGTGTGGGGAGCGTGATCGGTGACGATAGCGTCGACGGTACCGTCGATGACGCCCTGACGGATGGCCTCGGCGTCCTCCTCGGTACGCAGCGGCGGATTGACCTTGAGCGAGGTGTTGTAGGTCTCGTCCAGGTCGTTCTCGGTCAGGAACATGTGGTGCGGGGTGGCCTCGCAGGTAACCTGAACGCCAGCGGCCTTACCGGCACGCACGATCTCCAGGCCGTGGGCGGTGGAGATGTGCTGGATGTGCAGCTTGGCGCCGGTCAGCTTGGCGATCTCGATGTCGCGGGCGATCTGGAGCTCCTCGCCGGCAGCCGGCCAACCCTCGAGGGCCAGACGGGTCGAGACCTTGCCCTCGTTGATCTGGCCATGGCCGACCAGGTCCTCGTCCTGGCAGTGGCTCATGAAGACCTTGCCGAACATCTTGCCGTAGTCCATGCAGCGACGGAGCATGCCCGCGCCCTGCACGCCGCGACCGTCATCGGTGAAGGCGACGGCGCCGTGGGCGACCATATCGCCCATCTCGGACATGGCCTCGCCCTTAAGACCGCGGGTCATGGCGCCCGACGGATAGACGCGGCAGTGGCCGACCTCGGCAGCGCGGGACTTGACGAACTCCACGACAGTGCCGTTATCGGTGACGGGATCGGTGTTGGGCATGGCGCACACGCCGGTAAAGCCGCCCTTGGCAGCTGCGCGGGTGCCGCTCTCGATGTCCTCTTTGACCTCGTAGCCGGGCTCGCGAAGGTGAACGTGCATGTCCACCAGGCCGGGGACGAGGTACTTGCCGGAAAGGTCGCGGACCTCGGCTCCCTCGACGGAGAGATTCTCGCCGACCTCGGCGATCTTGTCGCCGTCAATCAGGACGTCAACGACACCGTCAAGCTCGACGGACGGGTCGACGACGTGGGCATTCTTAAGAAGCAAGGCCATTATCGGCACCTCCAAGCAGCAGATACAGGATAGCCATACGCACGCAGATACCGGCGTAGACCTGCTCCAGGATGACGGAGCGTTGCGGGTGGTCGGCCATATAGGAGTCGAACTCGACGCCGCGGTTGATGGGGCCCGGGTGGCAGATGATCGCGTCGGGCTTCATGAGCTTCTCGCGGTCCTTGGTCAGGCCGAAGAGCTTGTGGTACTCGCGAATGGTCGGGAACGGGGCACCCTCGAGGCGCTCCTGTTGCACGCGCAGCATGTAGACGACGTCCAGCTCGGGCAGGACGGAATCGAGGTCGCTCGTCACGTGGTCGCAGCCCAGGACCTCGGGCGACGGCGGCAGCAGCGTGCCGGGGGCGACGGCGTAGGTCTCGCAGCCCATGATCTTAAGGGCGGGGATAAGCGAGCCGCAAACGCGGGAGTGCGCGATATCGCCGACGACGGCGACCTTCAGACCGTGGAAGTCACCCTTGTGCTCCCAGATGGTGTACAGGTCGAGCAGGGCCTGCGTGGGGTGGTTGTGCTTGCCGTCGCCGGCGCAGATGACGCTCGCGGGCGAGTTCTGCGTGACGATGTAGGGAGCACCGGCGTGCTTATCGCGCACGACGATGCAGTCGATCTTATAGGCGTTGAGGGTCTCGACGGTGTCGACGAGGCTCTCACCCTTGACCGTAGAGGTCGAGGAGCCGCCAAAGTTGAGGCTGTCGGCCGAAAGACGCTTCTCGGCGAGCTCGAAGGAGCTGCGGGTGCGCGTCGAGGGCTCGTTGAACATGTTGACGATGGTCTTGCCCTTGAGCGTGGGGACCTTCTTGATGGCACGCTCGTTGACCTCGGAGAACGCCTTGGCGGTCTCGAGGATGAGCTTGATGTCCTCTTCGGAGTACTCGGTAATGTCGATCAGGTGCTTATGGTTGAACGCCACGGTACTACTCACCTCCCAGCGGCGCGGAGCCCACGTGGGAACCCGGCGCGACGTCGTTAATCTCGACGGCGGTGTGGCCGTCGACTTCCTTCATATATAGGTGCACGTTCTCCTCATGCGACGAGGGAACGTTCTTGCCGACAAAGTCCGGCGAGATGGGGAGCTCACGGTGACCGCGGTCAACGAGGACTGCCAGCTCAATGCGGCTCGGACGGCCCAGGTCCATAACGGCGTCGAGAGCGGCGCGGATGGTACGGCCCGTATACAGGATGTCGTCCACCAGCACGACGCGCTTGCCGTCGACGCTGAAGGGAATGTTGGTAGCGTGGATCGCGGGAGCGAAATTGGTCGCATAGTCATCGCGGTAGAAGCTGATGTCCAGGCTGCCGAGCGGAACGTCGACGCCCTCGATCTCCTTGATCTCCTCGGCGAGCTTCTTTGCCAGAAGGTCGCCGCGCGTGACGATGCCGACCAGAGCGAGGTCTTCACAGCCCTCGTTGCGCTCGAGAATCTCGTGCGCGATGCGGGTCATCGCTCGGTTGACGGCGGTCTCGTCCATGATGACCGCCTTGGGGGAAGTCGTGCCCATCGATCTCCTTCCTCACATGTCTTGACTGCTGACACAGTCAAAAAAATAGATGCCCGACCGCTCAAAGCG
>CABUSE010000131.1 GCA_902494135.1 uncultured Collinsella sp.
ACAACGGCCGTCATCTTTTCCTGCGTCTCGCGGAACTGACGGATGGCACGGCCAATCGTACGGCCCATCTGTGGGAGCTTATCCGGGCCAAACAGCAAAAAGCCGAAGACCACGATGATCGCGAGCTCACCCTCTCCAATACCAAACACACATACCTCCAAGGCTCGATGTGAGTCGAGCCCGCACCGCGCCATTCGGCCGGAACTCGTCTATTCATTCGGTCAAGTATAGCGCCCGGACGCCAAAACGTCCGAGCGCATCACAAACATATGCCAAACGGCACGCCCTTTTGGGGGCAAAGATTATGCAGCGGTGATCGAAATCTCCTGGTCGACACCTAACAGCTGGACCACGCGCATCACCGGGGGCTGCACATTGGTGCAGCTAAAGCGCTTGCCGTGGTCGACCGCGTGGTGCGCGGCGCCCACGAGCACGCCAATGCCCGTCGAATCGATGTAGCTCACCTGGGCAAAATCGAGCTCAACGGCCTCAGTGGGCTGCTCGAGCGCCAGGTCGATGGCATTGCGCAGGCTATCGGCGTTAGAGATATCGATCTCGCCGGTTACCTTAATGGTGTAGAGCTCTGGCGTGGGGTTGGTGGAAATACCCAAATCCATGTATACGCTCCTTTACGTATCGAGAGTGCGGATAGTACGGGAAGCCGCGCGTTAGGCGCGCTCGGCACGCGCAAGCTCGGCAGCGACGAGCTTAACGGCCAGCACCAGCACATCGAGCGCGGCCTCCAGGTCCTCGACCGTGGGATAGCTCGGCGCGATGCGGATGTTGGTGTCGCGCGGATCCTTGCCATAGGGCCAGGTGGCACCGGCCGGCGTGAGCTTAACGCCCAGGTCTGCGCAAAGCGCGGCGACCTTTTGAGCCGAGCCCTCGGGACCATCGAAGCTTACAAAGTAGCCGCCGCGGGGGTGCGTCCAGGTGGCGCAGCCCGTGTCGCCCAAGCCCTCGGTGAGCTTGCGCTCGACAGCCTCAAAGCGCGGGCGCAGGAACTCGGCATGCTTTTTCATGTGCTCCTTGACCGCCTCGATGGTGGGAAGGAAGCGCACGTGACGCAGCTGGTTGAGCTTGTCGGCACTGATGAGGCCGGCCTTCAGGCGCTTGGAGAACTCCGCGATAACCGCGGGGCTCGCACCGATAAAGCCGATACCGGCACCCGGGAAGGTGATCTTGGACGTCGAGGCGAATGCCACCACGCGGTCCTCGGTGCCCGCCGCGCGGGCAAGATCAAAGATGTTGGCGAGCTCGTCGGTCTCGTCGTACAGGTCGTGCACGCAGTAGGCGTTGTCCCAGAAGATGCGGAAATCGGGCGCGGCCGTGTGCATCTCGACCAGGCGGCGCACGGTGTCCTCGCTAAAGGTGATACCCGTAGGGTTGGAATACTTGGGCACGCACCAGATGCCCTTGATGGAATCGTCGGCGGCAACGAGGCGCTCGATCTCGTCCATATCGGGGCCGTTGTCGGTCATCGCGACGGGAACGTTCTCGATACCCAAGTCGGCGGTAATGCCAAAGTGGCGATCGTAGCCGGGAACCGGGCACAGGAACTTGACCTTCTTGCCGTCGTCCGCTGCCTCGTAAGCCTCCCAAGGATCGCTACCACACGAGCCGCAACGCCAGAACATACCGGCGATATCGTGCTCGATCAGCAAGCTCGACGAACCCAGCACGAGCGTCTGCTCGGCGGGGCAACCCAGGAACTCCCCCGCCAGCTTGCGTGCCGAGGGAATGCCCTCAAAGCAGCCGTAGTTGGAGCAGTCGACATTGCCGTCGTGCAGATCGGCATCGGCATTGAGGATATCGAGCATGGGTCGAGAGATGTCCACCTGGGAGGGCGACGGCTTGCCGCGGGCCATGTCGAGCGCCAGGCCCTTGGCCTTGACCTCGGCGACCTCGGCCTTGAGCGCCTCGATGGCGGCATCGAGTTCGGTGGTTTCCATCTTCTGGTAGATCGTCTGCATGGGTGCGACCTTTCACGAAGCGGTACGTTGCAATTCTTCTAAGTATAGACCGCCACCGTCGCAACGTTATGAAGCCGTGATAGATTAAGTCCATCGCAATGAATTACGAATCGCCGCGCATGCCGGCGTGAAGCGCCCAAGGAGGCACTATGGAGTACGGATCGTTCCAGGCCGAGGAATTCGGCGACCTGCAGCGCCTGGTCGACGGACTATTTTACGACCGTCACGCCATCGACCGCCTGGATCTGATCGTACAGGCCGAAATCTTGGACCTGGCGCCCGATCTCATGGAAATCGTCAACCTGCTACCGCCCGGCTATTACGACCGCCAGTCACTTTGCGACCAGCTCAACTCCGCCTTGGCCGCCCACGGCTGGGGCGCCATCTACGGCACCGTGGAATAAACCTAGTCATTGGGGCCTGTGGTCAAAAAATAGCAAATATGAGTACTGTTACTTTTTTAGTAACAGCGATTTTGAATTAAAAAGGCCAGTCTTGGCCTTTTGTGTCCGGTTTTGGAAGGATGCATCGACATTTTTCGTCCAGCCACGCAATCGTTAATGCACAGACAGAATAGATTTGTACATTATTTTTCGCGCCTAAAATGAAACGCCGTTTGTGTCAGTACTCACAAACGGCGTTTTTTGGCCACTGGGGTGTCCGGCAGGTGGCAAGTACCACTCAAAACCGCGTTTTACACGCGCTCGAGCAGGCTCTGGCGTCTGTTTCTACGCGCCTACTCGATCTTGGGCGCGGGGTGCTTGCAGATCACACTCATGTAGATCATGCCAAGTACGGCCGCGGTGACAGAGCCGGCGAGAATAGCGGCCTTGGCGGCCAGAACCTCAAACTGGGCCGTCGGGAAGGCGAGGCCGCTGATGAGAATCGACATGGTAAAGCCGATGCCGCCCAGAATGCCCACGCCGGCAATCATGTGCCAGTTGACATTGCGCGGCAGCTCGCAGGCCCTAAGCTTAACCAGGGCAAACGTCATGCCAAAGATACCGATCGGCTTACCCAGCAGCATGCCAAAGTACACGCCGAGCGTCACCGGGTCGGTGAGCAGCGTGCTCATGTCCACGCCCACTAGGCGAACCTGTGCGTTGACGAACGCAAAGATCGGCAGGATCACAAAGTTGACCGGCGTGGAGATCAGACGCTCCATGCGAATGAGCGGCGGGGTCACGCGGTGCATGACGCGCTCGACCTTGGTAGTCGAGACGGTAAAGTCATGCTGGCCCAGGATGTGTGCCTCGTCATCGTAGCGGTCATCGAGCAGCGGCAGGCACTCGCCCAACCAATCGGTGAGGCTATCGAGCTTGACGCCGCACTTGGCCGGGATGGTAAAGGCCAAGATGACGCCGGCGAGCGTAGCATGCACGCCGCTCTTGAACATGCAGAACCACAGCAGCAGGCCCAGCACCGAGTACGGGGCAAGGCGGTAATGCTGCGTCTTGTTGAGCCACACGAGCGCGCAGGTCACAAGCGCGGCGGCGCCCAACCAAAACGGATTGGGGCTCTGACCGTAGAAGATGGCGATGGCGGCGATGGAAATGAGGTCGTCGGCGATGGCAAGCGTCGAGAAGAACACACGCACGCCGTTGGGCACGCGATTACCCAAAAGCGACAGCACGCCCAGCGCAAAGGCAATATCGGTTGCCATGGGAATGGCCCAGCCGTTGTGCGCGCCGGCATGGTTAAAGATCAGATAGATGCAGGCGGGAACGACGACGCCGCCCACGGCCGCCAGCATGGGAAGCATAGCCTGGCGCGGGTTTTTGAGCTCGCCGACCGTCATCTCGTACTTAAGCTCAATGCCCACCA
>CABUSE010000132.1 GCA_902494135.1 uncultured Collinsella sp.
CCACTACGCAATTACTGACAAGGGGGCTTACGCGGCATGGCTGTAATGACCGACGTGCGCGAGGCTGCGCAGGGCCTTATCGAATATGCCATCCACCGATCGATGATCGGACAGGACGACCGCATCTGGGCCTACAACACCATTCTGGAGTGCATCGGCACTACGGGTCCCGCGCTCGACATGACCTGGGCGCTGCAGAACGAGAAGCTCTCGCTCTTGCACCCTGATACGCTCCCCGATTTTGACCTGGAGGGCACGCTTGCCGCGCTTTCCGAGGCCGCCGTTGCCAACGGTGCCGCCGAGGACACGGCATCGGGCCGCGACCGCATCGCCATGCGCATCATGGGCGCTCTCATGCCGAGGCCTTCGGTTGTAAACGAGGAGTTCAACGGCCGCATGGGCGTCAACGAGCCCCGCGCCGCGACCGACTGGTTCTATGGTCTGTGCTGTGACGCCGGTTACGTGCGCCGCGCCGCCATCGCGCGCAATATCAAATGGAGCACCCCCACCAACTGGGGCGATCTTGAGATCACTATCAACCTGTCCAAGCCCGAGAAAGACCCGCGCGATATCGCCGCGGCAGGTGTAGCCAAGAACACGGGCGAGAAGTATCCCGCCTGCCAGCTCTGCATCGAAAACGAGGGCTATCCCGGACGCTCCGCCGCAGCCGACGGCGGCGCTCACCCCGCCCGCCAGAATCTGCGCGTTATCCCCATCCAGCTCGACGGCGAGCGCTGGGGTTTCCAGTACAGCCCGTACGCGTACTTTAACGAGCACTGCATTGCCATGAGCTCCGAGCATCGCCCGATGCACGTGGACCGCAAGGGTCTGACCTGTCTGCTCGACTTTGTCGACCTGTTCCCGCACTACTTTATTGGCTCCAACGCCGACCTGCCCATCGTGGGCGGCTCGATCTTGTCGCACGACCACTTCCAGGGCGGTGCGCACGAGTTCCCCATGATGCATGCCGCCGAGGTCTCGCAGTTTAGCGTGCCCGGATTTGACCAGGTCACCGGCACTGTGCTGCAATGGCCGCTCTCGGTGCTGCGTCTGCGCTCGCATGACCGCGCTCAGCTGCTCGACGCTGCTGAGAAGATTATCCTCGCCTGGCGCGAGTGGACCGATGAGTCGGTGGGCGTTATCGCACACACGGCCGACGGCGTGGCCCACAACACCGTGACGCCCGTCATCCGCCGCGTCGATTCCCGTGGCAATGCCGGCGGCGAGATTTACGAGGCCTACCTGGCGCTTCGCTGCAATATCACGACCGACGAGCATCCGCTGGGCGTTTTCCATCCGCATGCCGAGTACCACCACATTAAGAAGGAGAACATCGGCCTGATCGAGGTCATGGGCCTGGCCATTCTGCCGCCGCGCCTGGTTCCCGAGCTTGGCGCTGTCCGTGAGCATCTGCTGGCAGCCAAGGTCGATGCCAGCTACGACCTTGCCGGTGCGCTCGAGGGCGATGATCTTTGCCGCAGCCACGCCGCATGGGCTGAGGACGTCTTTGCCCGCCGCGCCGACGAGCTTACGGCCGACAACGCCATCGATATCCTGCACGAGGAGGTCGGCGTGGTGTTTGGCCACGTGCTCGACAACGCCGGCGTCTTTAAGTGGGACGAGGCAGGACGTGCCGCCCAGCAGCGCTTTATCGACTCGCTGTAGCATGCGAGTTCGAGCCTCATCAGCGGCCACAACATAACCGCCACATGACAACGGCGCCCGCCGGCAACATCGCCGGCGGGCGCCGTTTTCTGATGCAAGGGTAGCTAATTTGCACCAAAACAAGGAGTGTTCCAAACTGCCGGCAGAGAAGGAACGTCCCCAGGTGCCGGCCTAAACCCCCACATTATTCGATGGAAAAACGTGGTTGCCTCACACATTATTCGATGGAAAAACGTGGTTTACTCCCACATTTTTCGATGGAAAGACCGAAACGGTCTTATACTAACCATGATCGTTAGGAGGCAGTATGCAGCGACAGCTAATGGACGAACTCATCGCTTGGAAATCTAGGGCAAACCGCAAGCCCCTCCTGCTTAAGGGGGCCCGCCAGACGGGAAAAACCTGGCTTCTCAACGAATTCGCAGGCCAGCAGTATCAAAACGTCATCCGCTTTGACTTTATGCTCGAACCGGGCGCACGTTCGCTGTTCGACGGAAGCCTTGACCCCAAACGCATCATCTCCCAGATAGAGCTCCTGCGCGGCCAGACCATAACGCCGACAGACACGCTCATCATCTTCGACGAAATCCAAGAGGCACCGCGTGGCATCACCTCGCTCAAATACTTCAACGAGCTGGCGCCGGAATACCATATCGTGGCAGCCGGCTCCTATATGGGGCTCGCGCTCCGACGCGAAAACGAGTCGTTCCCCGTCGGCAAGATCGACCAGCTTACCATGCGCCCCATGGGGTTTGTCGAGTTCGTTCGTGCCGTCGATGGCGATCCGCTCGCAGATGCCATCCTTGCCGCAGACATGGACCTGCTGGCAAACGTTTCCGAAAAGCTCGAGCGCCTGCTCAAGGAATACCTCGTTGTCGGTGGCATGCCAGAAGTTGTCTCCGCTTTCGCCGCCTCCCACGATTTCATCGAGGCCCGCAGGCTTCAGCAGCAAATCATCGGAGCTTACGAATCCGATTTTGGCAAGCATGCGCCAGCCCGCATCGTCGAGCGCATGAGGCTGGTTTGGAAATCCCTTCCCGGCCAGCTCGCAAAGGAAAACAAGAAGTTCGTCTACGGCGCGCTTCGTCCTGGGGCGCGCGCACGCGATTTTGAGGAAAGCCTCCAGTGGCTCATGGACTACGGAATCGTTCATAAGGTACCACGTGTTTCCGCCCTAAGAGCACCGCTCACAAGCTACGAGGATCTCTCGGGCTTCAAGCTGTTCTGCATCGACACCGGCATCCTTGGAGCGCTCTCCGGCCTCTCGCCAGCCATCGTTCTGAACGGGCCCGCTGTTTTTACGGAGTTCAAAGGCTCGCTGACCGAGCAATACGTCGCACAGGAGCTTTTGCTCCAAGGCAAAACTCCCGCGTATTGGTCATCCTCCTCCGGCAATGCAGAGACTGACTTTGCCATCGACCATGCGGGGACCGTGCTTCCGCTCGAGGTCAAGGCGGCAGAGAATCTCAAAGCAAAGAGCCTGAGGACTGCCTGCGAGAAGTTCAAACTCGGGCGCTGCTTGAGAACATCGTTAGCGGCATATAGAGACGAGGGCACGCTCGTCAACATTCCGCTCTGGGAGATTGGGCAAATCGACAAGCTGGCATAGGCGCTGTGGAGGGGGGTGCCCCGTAAGGAGTGTCCCAAACTGCCGGCAAAAACGGAACGTCTCTATCTGCCGCATTCCCGAAGCAAGGCAACGCCGATGTTTTGGCAACGGCAGCGAGCGGGCCGCATTTGAGGCAAGGTGACGTGAAACGAAAGGGCGCTGACCTTCCGGTCGCGCCCTTGAAGTTGAACGTCAGATTGTCCAAATGCGGCCCGCGCAGCGTCGGCAGGTTACGGCGTTTGGTAAAACGCCGTAACTCAACGCCGTAACTCTACAGCTCCGTTACTTCAACGTTGTTGAAGATCTCGTCCCAGCGATCCATGACCAGGTGGCCGGTCTTGGGATCCATGGCGTTGAGCTTGCCGCAGGTATTGGCGGTCTTGAGCACCGTGACATCGTCGGCACCAGCAGCAATGGCATGCGCAAAGCCGGCGATGGTCGAGTCGCCGGAACCCGTCGCGTTCACAGCCGCGATCGCGGGCGTCTTGGCGCGGAACGCGCGGCCCTCATGGAA
>CABUSE010000133.1 GCA_902494135.1 uncultured Collinsella sp.
CTGAGCTGCGGCTCCTCGGTATCCGACAGCTTTTTGATGCGCGCCTTCGAGCGCACCAACACGCGTACAAACCCGCTGTACTGGACGCTGCAGGAGTTCATCTACGCCGACGGCGACACCATGCCCATCCGCTGGGCCGCGGCAGAAGAGAAGGCCCATCGCGCCGAGTTCGACACCCTCGCGCGCCCGCTCATGTTTACCGGCGAGGCCATGTTCCCGTGGATGTTTGAGCAGATGCCCGAGCTCAAACCCTTTAAGTCCGCCATGGACCTGCTGATGGAAGACACCAGTTGGGACAAGATCTACGACCCGCAACGCCTGGCCTGCAACGATGTGCCGCTCCAGGCCGCGGTGTACTTCGATGACATGTACGTGGACTCGGACATGCAGCTCGACACGCTCAGCCGCGTGGGCAACTCGCATGCCTGGGTAACGAACGAGTTTGAGCACGATGGCCTGCACGGCAGCGTAGTATTCAAGCACCTCTTCGACGAAGCCCTCAACCGCGGAGACCTGCGCCGAATCTTCTAGCAAAGGAGTATCCCAAAGTGCCGGCACATAAGGAACGTCCCCAAGTGCCGAACAAGTGCCGGCAACGACAATGCCGCAGGTAGAGGACGGAAAGCGAAAACGCCCCTAAGCGAGCAAGGTGACGTGAAAGAGGAGGGCATTGACCTTTTGGTCATGCCCGACGATTGAACGTCAGATTGCCGCTTAGGGGCGTTTGCAGCGTCAATTGGTTAGGCATAGACCTGATGGTCATGCCTCGCCTTTTGAATGACAAATTGTCGCTCTGGGCGGCGCGCAGCGTCGACCCGTTAGGCGAAGACGATCAGATTATCTCGATGGATCGCAGGCTTCTCGGCCAGGTCTGCCAGCAGGCGGTTGCCGGCAATCTGGTCCTGGCGGCGTCCGGCTGCAAGCTCCAGCACGTCCGAATCGGCCTCGGCGATACCGCGGGCGACGACCATACCGCTCGAATCGCACACGTCGAGCACATCGCCCTCGGCAAACGCGCCATCGACCTCGCGAATACCCACCGCAAGCAAGGAAGAACCACGGCTGACCAGCGCCTTCGCGGCGCCATCATCGACCGTCACCGAGCCATGCGCCTTGTCGCCCAATGCGATCCACAGCTTGCGGGGCGCAATGTCCAGACGCTCCGCCGGCGGATCGAACAGCGTGCCCACGCTCTCGCCGCGAGCGAGGCGCACGAGTGCATCGGGCTCCTCGCCCGAACAAATCACGCTCTGAATGCCCGCCGTCATCAGAATGCGGCTCGCGCGGATCTTGGTGATCATGCCGCCCGTGCCCACCGAGGTCGAAGAATCGCCCGCCGAGGCGATAATCTTGGCATCGATCTTATGCACGACCGGGACGAACTCAGCCGTCGGGTCCTCGTGCGGATTGGCGGTGTAGAGGCCATCGATGTCCGAGAGCGTCACGCACAGATCGGCAGAAACCAGGCAGCTCACAAGCGCTGCCAGCGTGTCGTTGTCGCCAAACTTGATCTCATCGACGGTAACGGTATCGTTCTCGTTGACGACCGGCACCACGCCCAGCTCCACCAGGCGCAGCAGAGCGTCGCGCGCATGCAGGTAGGACGTGCGGCGGGCCGTGTCGTGGCGCGTGAGTAGCACAAGCGAGGTGAGCAGGTCGCGCGCATGAAACTCCTCGTCGTAGGCCGACGAGATGATGCACTGACCGGCCGAGGCGCAGGCCTGCAGGCTCGGCAGGTCTCCGACCGGCTTGCGGTCGAAGCACAGTACGGGATAGCCACAGGCGATAGCGCCCGAGCTCACCACGACCAGGCGCCAGCCGAGCTTGCGCAGCGCTGCGGCCTGATCGGCAAGCCCGCCGATAAAGGCGCGGTTGACCTTGCCGTCAGCACCCACCACCGTGGACGAACCGATCTTTACCACCATCGTTTTATAAGAAGTCGTCATACGTCAAACCAATCGAATGTTGAGCAGGCGGACGAGAAACTGATCCGTTTTCCTCCGTCCCCTTTGGATCATTTTGCCCAGGGAAAGGCGGAAGCCGCGGCCATGTTCTTGCGCACAAGCTCGTCGCGCACCTGCGCCAGGCCCTGCTCCATGCCCACCACATAGGTCTGCGGGTACAGGAAGCGCTTGTACACCGGATCAAGATGGTCCAGTGCCCAGGCGCAACGCTCGCGTGCGTCCTCGATACTCTCGCGCGGGGTAACAGCGCTGCCATCGCGCACGATCGGCACCAGCAGCTCGCGATACTCAAGCTCGGACACATCGGTCACCAGGGCGGCATCGTTCACGGCCACGAGGGTATTGCCGCGCGCGGCGCCCTCCCCCGCCAGATGGTCCTCGTCATAGATCATGTCGCAGATCGGGCCGCCAAAGCCGTCGTAATAGCGGCGCACGCGCTGTACGCCCGGGATCGTACGCTTGTAGGGCTGCTCGGAGAGCTTGACCACCGGCGTCCACGGGTCCGCCTCGCTCGCACGGCGGGCAGAAAGCTTGTACACGCCGCCCAGCGCCGGCTGGTCGTAGCAGGTCGCGAGCTTGGTACCCACGCCAAAGCTATCGATGGGCGCACCCTGGTCGAGCAGCGACTGGATCGTGTACTCGTCCAAATCGTTGGAAACCGAGATCCCCACATAGGGCAAGCCCTCGGCATCAAAACGGCCACGAACATATTTGGAGAGCTTGGCGAGGTCACCCGAGTCGATGCGAATAGCCGATAGGCGCTCGCCCGCCGCCTCCATTTCCTTGGCAACCGTAATGGCATGCTCGCAGCCCTCGCGCACATCGTAGGTGTCGATGAGCAGCGTGCAGTTCTTGGGGCTCGACTTGGCAAAGGCACGGAAGGCCTCGAGCTCGGAATCGAAGCTCATCACCCAGCTGTGCGCATGCGTGCCAAAGACGGGAATACCGTAGCGACGACCGGCGAGCACATTGGACGTAGAGGAGCAGCCGGCAACGTAGCTCGCGCGCGCAACGGCCAGGCCGCCATCGGGGCCCTGGGCACGGCGCAGGCCAAACTCGGCAACGGGACGGCCGTCCGCCGCCAACACCACGCGCGCCGTCTTAGTGGCGACAAGTGTCTGGAAGCCGACGATGTTGAGCAGCGCTGTCTCGAGCAGCTGGCACTCTAGCGCGGGGCCGGTGACGCGCACCATGGGCTCGCGCGGAAAGACGAGCTCGCCCTCGGGGACGGCGTCGATGTTTACATGCGCACGAAAATCGCGCAGGTAATCAAGGAATCCAGGCTTGAACATCGCGCCGCCGGCAGGAGCCTGGAGCGAGGCGAGGTAGTCGATATCCTCGGGCGTAAAGCGCAGGTTCTCGACCAGCTCGGGCAGCTCGGCGGTGCCGCACATGACGGCGTAGGCGCTACCAAAGGGATGGTCACGGTAAAACGCGGTAAAACAACCCTGCTCATTGGCCTTGCCGCTCTCCCACAGGCCCTGGGCCATAGTGAGCTCGTACAGATCGGTGAGCATTGCAATGTCGGTAGGATGCGAGATGTCGGTCAAAGCCATGGGGCGACCTTTCGGATGTGTTGTGCAGAGGTTGAGGGTTGGGCGAGGCGGACGTGCGGGCATGGAGCCCAGCGCGAACAGGCTAGTGCAGACCCATGCTGCCCGTGATCGTGTAGACCATAAAGACGATAAACGCGATGAGGGCGAGCACGATGATGATTTTTTGAGCCGGAGCCATGCCGGGGATCTC
>CABUSE010000134.1 GCA_902494135.1 uncultured Collinsella sp.
GAGACCTCGCCGATGCAGAACATGCGGCTCGAGTCGCTAAAGTAGCCGTCAAGAATCGTGGAGCAGTCCACGTTGATGATGTCGCCCTCGTGCAGCACGTCCGTATCGCAGGGGATGCCGTGGCAGACCACATCATTGATCGAGGTGCACACGCTCTTGGGGTAGCCCTCGTAGTTGAGGTCGGCCGGCGTGCCACCGTGCTCGACGGTGTAGTCGTAGATCATCTGGTCGATCTGGTTGGTGGTCATGCCCGCGGCGATGTGCTCGCCTACATAATCGAGCACACCCACGTTGATGGCGGCCGAGCGCTTGATGCCCTCGATATCGGCGGGCGTCTTGTAGAGCGTGCGGGGCAGAACCTCCCAGCCCTCTTCCCACAGGCGCTCGAGGCGCTCATCAAAGGTGCTATGGCATTTCTTATATTTTTTGCCGCTGCCGCACCAGCAGGCGTCGTTGCGGCCGGGCACGGGTCCATTGTCAAACATGGCTAACTTCCTTTCATTCGCAGCTAGTATAGCCCACCCACGCGTCCATAAAAGTTGCGGTGATATAGTTCCGATTTAAGCGGTTTAACAGCATAAATAGGAACTATATCACCGCAACTGATGGAGCGGGATGGTGGGCACTAGCTGCTACGTGGTTTTGCTAGTAACTCACCTGGCAGGGAATGCCGAGGGCTTGAACGCGTGCGGCAATGGCGTCGAGCACCTCGGGCGCCGCTTTGGCAAGGCCGGCGATCGGTGTCTCGCGCGCCACCGTGTAGATGGTCGCTTCTTGTGGGCGAATGCGCTCAAGCGCCGCGAGCCAGGGGGCAACGTACTCCTCGCCGGTGTTGTCGATGAGCTTGCCCTGATACTCGCCGGTCAAAAAGATCGTCTGGATAATAACGTGACCGTCAAAGCTTGCGAACGTCTCAATCTGGTGCTCGACATCGTAGGGGCCAACAGGCTGGTCGAGCAGCTGGATAAACGCCGGGTCGACCGTATCGAGCTTGAGGATGTTGTCGTCGACCATCATGAGCGCGTCGTGCACTTCGGGGCGGTCGGCGCGCGTGCCGTTGGAGAGCACGGCGATCTTGGAGTTTGGGGCAAGCTCGTCGCGCAGCGCGACGGCGCCGGCGATGGCCTGCGGAAACTCCGGTGCGGCGGTGGGCTCGCCGTTGCCTGCGAAGGTGATCACATCGGGGAGCTCGCCCTCGGCTGCCATCTCGCGCAGCTTTGCCTCGAGCGCGTCGAGTACCACGGCAGCTGTGTTGTGCGGCTCATGGCAGGGGCGCTCGGCGTTGAGGCCGTTTTCGCAGTAAATGCAGTCGAACGTGCAGATTTTGCCGCTGGCCGGCATCATGTTGACGCCGAGCGAGAGGCCAAGGCGACGGCTGCGAACGGGCCCAAAGATGGGGCTGGCATTCAAAAACGTAGACATAGGCATATGCTCCTCAAGACAATTGTGCCTAAGCATAGCATCGGCTCCAAAGCAAGGTGCGGGCCCTTGCTTTACAAGTTTCGTTTTTTCACGTCGCTCATTATGCCGTGCCATGAAAAGCCTCGGGTCGGGTACAGTTAATCTGTTAACAAGGCGTAAGGCAATACGGGTCCATCCAACCGCACTGACGTGCAACTGGATGAGCATTGATGATGGGGGCACAACATGGATTTTACGGTCGAGAATGCGGGCACCACGATTGCCTGTCGCGAATATGCCGGCCCGGATGTGTCGCCTGATACTCCTGCCTTGGTGTGCGTGCACGGCGCTTGTGTCGACGGCACATTTTTTGACGGTATCGCTTGTGAACTCAGTCGCAACTACCGCGTAATTGCCTACGACCGCCGCGGCTGCGGTGGCAGCAGCGATGCGGCAGACGACAGCTATGATCTTGCCGCTCAGGCCGCCGACCTGCAAGCCGTGATCGAACACGTTGGCGCTCCGGCAAATGTGCTTGCGCACAGCGCCGGTACGTTGGTGGCGCTGGAGCTTCTTCGCATCGAACCCCATCTCGTCTCCCGTGCGATTCTGCATGAGCCGGCTGTGTCGGCCGAAGGCGTCGGTATGGGCGCAGCTCCGGTTTTGCTCGATATGATTGCGGCGGGAAAGGTTTCAAGGGCGCTCCGGCTTTTCTTGGGAGCCCTCGGCGACTTGGACCCCGAGGCTCCTGGGACGACCGAAGCGGAAGTCAAACATGCCCTGCGCAATGGTCGTTGCTTTATGGCGAACGAATATGGAACAAATATGACATATGCTCCCGACTGGGAGCGCGCCCGCGCGTCAAAGGCGGTGTCGGCCGTGTTTTTGGGCGAGCTTTCGGTCGATACGCCCCGCGAGGCTGGTACGCGAGCGGCTGCCGAATATCTCGATTGCCCCCTTGTGACGATCCCGGGCGCGCATAACGGTTTGCGCGATCGCCCCGTTACGGCGGCAAACGCCGTTCGCGATGTCTTGGAGCGTTAGCACGCTCGATGACCTGCGGGGAGAAGGGCTGTTAGCGTTTCGTCATTGTTAACGAATGCGCCCATAACCGCGCGCCCGCGGCTCCGTTACCGCCGTTTGCCAGGTCATAAAAATGTAACGATAATCGCGCGTTTGCCTTCAGCTGTTAGATGTTACCCTTGTACCAATTGATATGCACCGTTGCCGTGCGTAACGATAGGAAGGGCCCCATATGCTCAATAATCACGAGGTCAATCTAACCGACGAGGAGGCTGCCGCCGAGGTTGCCCGCGTCGCGAAGACCTACCCCGTGGTGCGTTTGCTGTCGGCCGATCAGATTAAGAACGAGCCTAACTGCCTGCTCGCCGGCAATCGGTGCCCTTGTCTGCGTCAGTCAAGTCTTGAGGCCTTGGCAGGTTCCGATGATGTATCGGAGCAGCTGCTCAATGATGGTACCGAGTACCGCGCTCGCCTGCGCCCTCTGAAGGTCGAGGGCGAGCCTCACGTCCTGCTGATGGTGCGTCCGATCGATGAGCAAGAGGCTGCAGAAGAGGACCTCGTCTACACCGACGTGCTGACGAGTGTGCGTAATCGCCGATATTACGAGGAAAAGCTCCGTAGCGCCCGCATGAATGCCGGCGTTGCGGTGATCGACCTTGATGATTTTAGGGTCTTCAACGATACGTGTGGCCGTCATGCCGGCGACCTTGCGCTCGGTGCTGTGGCGACAGCCATACGCAGCGGAATTCGTTCGACTGACGAGCTTGTACGCTATGGCTGCGACAAGTTTGTGGTCGTCATGCCCGATATTCCCTCCGATGACTTCACCCGTCGCCTGCACCAGGTGTCCGATGCCGTTCATGCCACGATTGTTCCGGGCCATGAGTACGTGAGCTTGACGGCATGTATTGGTGGCGTTCGCATTCATGGCGAGACGGTCGATGGGGGAGTTGGCCGCGCTGTCCAGTTATTGAGCCGCGCTAAGGCAAAAGCCGGTACGGTCGTGACCGACGCCGATTCCATCGAAGCCTTCCAAAGCGAAAAGCCTTTGGTGCTTATTGTCGATGACTCCGACATGAACCGAGCCATTCTCAACGAGATGCTCAAGGACGAGTATTGCATCCTCGAGGCCGGCAACGGTCGTACGGCGCTCGACATGGTCGACCGCTATGGCGATGAGTTGTCGCTCGTGCTGCTGGATATTGTCATGCCGGGCATAAGCGGCTTTGAGGTGCTGGCCGATCTGTCGCGCCGAACGGGTA
>CABUSE010000135.1 GCA_902494135.1 uncultured Collinsella sp.
AAAGCTGCGGCGCCGCTTGGAGGAAAAGACCGGAAGCAAGGGTCCATTCCTCCAGACGGCGCCGCAGCTGTTTTGGTGGCTCGGCTTTTGTCGAGGTGGCTTAGTTGAGCGCGACGGCCAGCCGAGTAGGCAAAGCGGCTTGGAGGCGTGTCGCTTCCGTCACGTTCTATCAGCATACAAGACGGTTTTGGTTCTTGTTCGTGACGGAAACGGCGCGCTTCCGAGCCGCTTTAAAAGAAAGGGGGCGAGGTCTAGGGCACGCCCCCCTTCACGATAGAGAGCTAAACCTAGCCGCGGACCTTCTTGACGACGTCCATGGCCTCGTGGGCGATCTGCTCGACCTTGGAGAAGTCGCCGTCGGCAAACAGGGCCGGCTTGACCATCCAGGTGCCACCGCAGGCGATGATGGCGGAGGAGCTCAGGTACTCCTCGACGTTGGCGGTGCTCACGCCGCCGGTAGGCATAAAGCGGTGACCGACAAACGGAGCGGCGAGGGCCTTGATGGTGTTCAGGCCGCCATACTGGGACGCGGGGAAGAACTTGGTGACCTTGAGGCCCAGGTTCTCGGCTGCGGTGACCTCGGAGGGGGTCACGGTGCCGGGAAGGACGGGCAGGTCGATGTCGATGCAGTGCTTCACGACGTCCTCGTTGTAACCCGGGGAGACGATGAACTTGGCACCGGCTGCGCGGGCCTGCTCAACCTGCTCGACGGTCAGGACAGTGCCGGCGCCAACGCACATCTCGGGCTCGGCCTCGGCCATAGCGGCGATGCACTCGGCGGCGCAGGCGGTGCGGAAGGTGACCTCGGCGGACTTCATGCCAGCTGCCATAAGGGCGTGGGCGAGCGGAGTGGCGTCCTCGACCTTGTCGAGCACAACGACCGGCACGATGCCCAGGGACTCAAGCGTGGTGTAGAACTGATCGAACATGATGTTCCTTTCGATGTGTGGCGCGCATGGGCGCGTGATTGCCAAATGTGCTGGTCAGGAGCCGATTTTGGATTGGTTATCGGAGGCACTGCTTGGGGTTCAAGCAATTCCAAAACCGGCTGCTCGACCAGTCATGTAGGGAATGCCAGGCAAAACCGGAATGGGACTGGTGGTTTTGCCCGGCCGGAGGAATCGGGGAGCGGGCCGCAGGGGTATGGGATTGGAAAGCTGCGGCCCGCGGAATGGGGAACGAATTAACGGGCGACGCGGGTGCCACCGTCGGCGGCGGATGCCGCGGCTGCGATCTCGTCTGCGGTCACCAAGTTGGAATCGCCCTTGATAGTGAGCTTGAGGATCGAGGCTGCAATCGCGTAGTTGACAGCGTCCTGCGGGTCAAAGTCGTTGATGAGGGCATGGACGAGGCCGGCGTTGAAAGCGTCGCCGGCGGCAACGCCCTCGAGTACGTGCACGTCGTGAGCAGGGGAGAACCAGTGCTCGCCGCTCTCGGCCTCAAAGAGCATTCCCATCCAGATGGAGCGCTCGACGCAGGAGATGTTGCGGACGACCGAGGCGACCTTCTTGCAGCCGTACTCGGCGCAGATCTGACGGGCCATCTCGACATAGGTGTCGCGCTCCTCTATGCCGTGGGCAAGGGAGCCAGAGACGCAGGTCATACCGAGGCCAGCAGGCGCATCCTCGTCGTTGGCGATGCAGATGTCGACGAGCGGCAGGAGTTCCCTCATGGTGGCCTGCGACTTCTCGGGCGACCACATCTTGCCGCGATAGTTCACGTCACACACGGTGGTGATGCCCTTGGCGCGGCAGGCGGCGAGCGCATCCTTGCAGGCGGCGGCCATCTCATCGGAGACGGCGGGGGTCACGCCGGAGAAATAGAAGACATCGATGCCCTTGAGGATCTCGTCCCAGTCAAAGACGTCGCGCTTGGCCATGTTGATGGCAGAGTACTTGCGGTCGTAGACGCAACCGTTGCCGCGCTGCGAGGCACCGACCTCAAACACATAGGAGCCAAGGCGGTCGCCCTGACGCACGACGCGCGTGGTGTCGACGCCGTAGGCCTTCAGCGAACGCAGGGCGCACTCGCCCAGACGGTTGGCCGGGACAACGGAGACGTAAGCGGCCTTGTCGCCCTGGTAGGCCAGGGAAAGCGCAGTGTTGGCCTCGGCGCCGCCGTAGCGGACGTCAAACTCGGTTGCCTGCTCAATACGCAGGTGGTCTTTGGGTGAGAGTCTCATCATGATCTCGCCGAAGGTAAGAACCGTTTTACCCATGGTCGCGCAGCTCCTTTTACTCGTGCGTACACCTTTGATATGGCGTTGGCACGCAGGTGCCAAGACGGTAGGGTGCGTCTTTGCACCTGTGTGCCAACGCTCACCGAAATCGGTTTACGAAATCGGTTTCGTTTCGAGTTGTAGTATACTCACCTACAGCGTTTTGCAACCGAGATTTTTAAAAAATGCCTAAAATGGCTCAGACTGCCGACATTGGGAAACGGGGTGCGCTATGGCGCAGATGAGAATCAAGGACATTGCCGCCGAGGCGGGCGTGAGCCCGGCCACGGTCTCGCGCTATCTCAACAACCGCCCCGGGCAAATGACCGAGGAGACCCGTGCTCGCATCGCGGCAGTTATCGAGCGCACTGGCTATCGCCCACGTGCCGCCGCGCGCAATCTGCGCAGCTCGCGTACGAACCTCATCGGTGTGATTCTGGCTGACATCGCCAACCCGTTCTCGAGCGCCATGCTCGAGGGCCTTTCCGCCAGCGCCGCGGCGCGCGGCTGCTCGCTCATGACGGCCATTAGCGGCAACGACCCCGCTAAGGAAGCGGAGTCGCTCACCAGACTTATCGATGCCGGCGTGGACGGCCTGGTCGTCAACACCTGCGGAGGCAACGACAAGGCGATCGCCGCGGCAGCGGGACGTCTGCCCGTCGTGCTGCTCGACCGCGACGTTGCCGACGGCGGTGTTGACCTGGTGACATCTAACAACCGTGAGCTGGTCGCCGGCTTGGTAGACGCCTTGGCAGCTGCGGGCAGCGAGCGTCTGTGCCTGCTCACCGAGGCAAGCGACGACAGTCCCGTGCGTCGAGAGCGCGCCGAGGCCTTTGCCGACGAGCTTTCGCGACGCGGCCTTGCGGGCGAGGTCGTCACCCTGGCCGACGGTGGCGCCGCGGGCGTTGGCCGTTTGGACGAGACCATCCGCGGCTATGCGGGCAAAAAACTCGGCCTCATTGCCGTCAACGGCCTGGTTTTCCTGCGTCTGACCGAGGCGCTGGCGCAGCTTGGTCCCTCGCTGCCGGCGGGGCTCAAGATCGCGACGTTTGACGACTACCCCTGGAACCATGTGCTCTTTGGCGGCGTCACCACGGCAGCGCAAGACACCCTCACCATTGCCGAGCGCGTGATCGAGCGTCTCTCCGAGCGTATCGACGTTGTTACCACCACCGTGGGCGAGGCCGCGAAGCTGGCGCCTAAACGCATCGAGATCCCCGGTCACATCGAACATCGCGCATCAACTTCGCGCTAGCCGCTCGTTCGTAACTGCCTGTTCGCACACGTTTTTTGAGCGCTTGATACGCTTTAACCCTGCGGAAACATTTTTCTGCGATAGTATCTGCGATATAGACCAGTCGAAACCCGCCCGAAAGAAAGGGGAGCGACATGAACCAGCAGAACATCGATTACGTACT
>CABUSE010000136.1 GCA_902494135.1 uncultured Collinsella sp.
GAGAACATGTTTGACAAGCCTGATGTCAAGCAGCTGGTCCACGCATTTAGCCTTTTGGACGACGAGAAGGATATCCAAGCGTTTTTGACCGATATCTGCACGCCGCGCGAGATTTGCGACCTTTCTCAGCGTTTGCAGGTTGCGCGCTATTTGGACGAGGGCGAGCCTTATGTTGAGGTTCAGGCCCGTACCGGCGCTTCGTCCACCACGGTGAGCCGCGTTTCAAAGGCGCTGAACGGCGAGTACGGTGGCTACCGCAAGATCCTCATTAAGTTGGAGGATGGCGAGTAGGCCAGCGACAACATTGAATTACGAAGAACCGTCCCTCCGGGGGCGGTTTTTATATGCCTGCAATCGGCTGGTGCGTTGGGTTCAGGTTGCTTTGTACCAAAAGATGGAACTGCGGTGGCAATGTGTCCGCTTGGGCGGGTAGGATGGATGCATTGATTATTGCGAACGGTTTGAGCGGAGGACCATGCCTGTTCGAATCTATACCACCAATGCCGGCACGGATTTGAGCGATGCCGAGTCGGCGCTGCTTGCCGACCTTATTGCCCGTCACGGGCGTGCCGTGTTGCTGGCACCAACGTTTGCCGAGCTCGATCTGTGCCGTCATGATGCGGCGGAAGCCGGCATTTCGCTGGGTATCGACTACAAGACACCCGCATCGTGGCTTCGCTCGCTTTGGGAGCTTTTGGGCGACGGGCGCGGTTTCGTCGACAACCTGCAACGTCAGATGCTGTTTTCGGATATGATTGCCCGCCGCGACGATGCCGACCTGCAGCCGCTTTCGCGTAGCCAGGGCACGGTGCGCATGCTCGCGCGCATGGCCCGCGATGTGCTGCCGGGTGTGGCGGGGACGACGGCCGAGCGATGCGGTGGCAACAATTGCCAGCCTGAGCCAAAAAGCGATGCCGAGGCTCGTGTGTTTGAGCTTTTGCGTGCCTACGCGGGCGGTTTGGACCGTCGAGATATGGTCGAGCCCTGCGAGGCAGCCGACATTATGGCCGGTGCCCTGGCCGATAGCCTGCCGGCGTGCGCCCGCGCCGTATGCGTGCGCGGTACCACGTCGTTTACGCACGGTCTACTCGAGCTGCTGTCTGCCGTGGCGAACAATGGGGGAGAGGTCGTCGTGCTGCTTGCCCGCGAGCAGGCGGCGATGCGCGAGGAGCTTGCCACGGCATTTGATGCCCGCGGTGTGCTGTTTGAGATCGCGCCGCTGGGGGAGGACGCCGTCGCGTCTGATGTCGCTTGCGGGGCCGCCGCTCAGCCTGCCTTTATTGAGGTCGCCGGGCCCCATGCCCGTGCCCATGTCTATGCGGACGCCATCGATAAGTTGGTGAAAGCGCACAAGGAGTCCAAGGCCGATAAAGCTACTGCAACGCCCGCCGACCCCGTGCGCGTGCTCGTCGTTTCTGCCCGGGCACCCCAGCTGTTCGGCGAGCTCGCCGCCCGTTTGGCGGCGCGTCACATTGCGGCCGAGACGACTGAGTTCACGGCGTTTTCCCAGTCCATCGCGGGCAGGCAGTTTACGGCGCTCGCCAACCTGATCGAGCGTATGAAAGCCGCCGACGAGGGCACCGCTTCCAAGACTGAGTGGTGGCCCGCGCCGGAGCTTACCGACTGGATCTACAGTCCGCTTTCGGGCGCTGATGCCGTCAATGCCCGTACCTTCGATAAGAATATGCGTCTCTCGCGCAGCAAGACTACCGCGGGCGTCAAGAGCCTGCTGCAGAGCGTTCAGGGCCAGGTGAGGGGCGCGCGCAAGGCGACGAGCGACGATAACTGGTTTAAGAACGTACCGTGTGTGGTCTCGGACGTGTTCCAGGCGCTGTGGCGTGACAAGCCCGTGACGGCGCTTAAGGCCATGCTTGCCGTTGCCGAGGCGTTGCCCGATCGCGCTCTAGGCGGCCTTGACGGCCAGGCCCGTCGCCAGGCAGAGACGGCTTTGCTGCGCCATGCCATCGACATCCTTATGAACGATGCTCGCGCGCTCGACGTGTCGCAGGCCGCGACCGTGCCGGTTCTCGACGGCGTTCGAACCAAGGTGGACAAGCGCAGTACCGCCTACGATTACGAGACCTATGAGGTCGATCGCACACCACGAGCACAAGTGCGCTTCGCGTCGCTTGCCGATGCGTCGGTTCTTCGCCCTGGCAGCTACGATGCCGTGCTGTTTGCCGATGTCGACCTGGACAGCTATCCGCTTTCGCACGAAGAGGGCCCGCTTGCCACGTTGACAGCCGAGCTGCGCCGCGACGGCGTGTCTTTGGAGCCCGCTGCCCTGCTGCGCGTGCGCTTTGGCCGTGCGATGCAGGCGGCGAGCGGTCCGGTCGCGCTCGCCCGTGTGACGCACGATCGCCAGGCACGCGAGTGCTACCCGGCAGCCGTATGGACCGAGCTGTGGGCACATGCCGAGGCCGCTGGCGCTGCCAAGCCCATGCGCGTGGGCGAGGGCGATATCATCGCCGACTTTGATCCCGCGGCAGGTGAAGGCCTCAAGCGCGAGCGCGTGACCTGTGAAGCCCCTCAGCATCTGAGTGCCGAGGCCGTGCCGTATTTGGTCCTGCGCCGTCGCGATGGCGAGGGTGAGGACGCGCCGCTCGTGCCGCGTCTGACGTCCGCCTCGCAGATCGAGGCCTATTCGACCTGCCCGCTATGCTGGTTCGTCTCGTACCGCGTGAAGCCCCAGTCGATCGACGCGGGCTTTGGCAACATGGAAAAGGGCAACTTTGTCCACGACGTGCTGGAGCATCTGCATGCCCGTCTGCCCCAAGAGGGCATGGAGCGCGTGACGCCCGAGAATCTGCCGCGCGCACAGGAGCTGCTGCACGAGGTCTTTGACGAGACGTTGGCCGAGCACGCCGGCAAGCGCGGCACGGAGGGCCCGCTGGTGCCGCTCTCTGCGGTGGAGGAACGCCAGGTGGCCGAGATCTTGCCGCAGCTGGAGGGTGTGCTTGCCTACGAGTCCGAGGCACTTGCCCCCTTTGCCCCGCGCTACCTGGAGTTCGCCTTCAACGAGCTCAAGGTCGAGTATGCCGGTTGGCCGCTTGGCGGGCGCATCGACCGCGTGGACGTGGACGCCGAGAATCGTGCCGTGGTGATCGACTACAAGCATCGCACGGGCGTTGAGGAGTTTAAGCTCGCCGACCCCACGGTGCGCGACGAGGAATCGGGCACGGCGCCCATCGACGATCCGCGCTGGTTGCCACCACATACCCAAACGCTCATCTACGCCCAGGCCATGCGCCGGGCGCTGGATTTGGACACCCGCGCGGCGCTCTACTTTTCGACCAAGGGCGGCAAGCCGGCGTTGCGCGGTGCCGCGAGCGCCGAGCTGCTCGAGGAAGAGCGCGGCGACGGTCGCATCCCGGGCCTTAAGAAAGGTTTCCCCGGCGAGGGTGGCAGCATGGACTTCGACGCCCTGCTCGATCGCGTGGAGGCCGGCATCGCCGAGCGCCTGCGCGAGCTCGAGGCGGGCAACGTTGCCGCCGTCGACCCGGCGTCGGCTCAGGCCGCGCATGCGCGCTGCTCGTATAACCACGAAGGAACGTTTGTAAGGAGGGACGTGTAGACCATGGATCTTTCGACTTTGATGCCGCAACAGCTGCA
>CABUSE010000137.1 GCA_902494135.1 uncultured Collinsella sp.
CTGGCCGCATGGGGTAACTTCCCAGCGCGTCCTCGGACATGCAAAAAGGCTCGCTGCGCACTTCGTGCGGCGAGCCTTTTTGCGTCCTGCGGAATGCGCTGGGAAGTTACCCCATGCGGCCAGCTACGGGGTCTTTGTTGCGTTCGTACAAGCAACCCAACATATATATCTGAATTTGGATGGGAGGGGCTTGTTGCTGGTAGGGGCGTTGGGCTGTAGTCGATACTTTGGGATGGATTGTGCTTTGGGTTGGGGCGGGGCTTTGAGATGAGGGCGGAACTTTGGGATGAGGGGCTTACTTAGTTGAAGAGGGGTTTTATGGCTGAGAGGTAGTCTTTGGCTACGTCGGCTTTGTCTGCTTGGAAGTTGTGCCAGGCCCACCATTGGACGGTTGCTACGAAGCTTGAGGCTATGTGGTGTAGTAAGAAGCTGCGGTCCATGGTGCTGGCGGGGCCTGCGGGGTCGGCGGGGACGGTTTCGGCTGCGCGCGACATGATAGTCTTGCGGAGGCAGTCGGCGAAGACGCGTGAGCCGGCGCCGGCTACCAGTGCCCGTACGCCCTGGCGGCGCTCCCAGAGGTTGTTGAGGATATGCTCGACCTGCACGAGTGGGTCGTCGAGCGGTGTGCCATCGTCGTCGAGGGCATGGGTGCAGATGTCGCTCACGAGCTCGGACAGTAGGTCGTCTTTGCTCTTAAAGAGGCCGTAGAATGTCGCGCGGCCTACGTGAGCGCGCGCGATGATGTCGCCGACGGTAATCTTGCCGTAGTCCACTTCGCGTAGCAGCTCGGAGAACGCCGCAACGATGGCAGCGCGGCTTTTTTCTTTGCGGGCATCCATGGCTATGCATCCACGTGAACGAGCAGACAACGGAGCGTGCCGGAGCAACCCTCGTAGGGGCGCTTGCCGGCGCCGTAGCCGACGGCTTCGATGCGGTAGCGTGAGGGCAGTTGGTCGGACGTACGCAGCGCGGTGACGATGGCGGCGCCCGTGGGCGTCACGAGCTCGCCGGCGACCGGTGCGGGCGTGAGGGCGATATTGCTCGCCTGGCACAGGTTGACGACAGCGGGGACGGGAATGGGCATGAGGCCGTGGGCGCAGCGGATGGTTCCGTGGCCCTCGGAGAGCGACTCGACGACAATATCCTCGATACCAAGGTCATCGAGGCAGATGGCGACCGAGCAGACGTCGACGATGGAGTCGACGGCGCCTACCTCGTGAAACAGGACGGTCTCGGGCGTTTTGCCGTGAGCCTTGGCCTCGGCGGCAGCGAGTGCGGTAAAGATGGCGAGAGCGCGACGCTTGGCGCCATCGCTTAGCTGCGAGCCATCGATGATGGCGGTGACGTCCGCCAAAGAACGATGGTGATGGTGGTGGGCGTGATGATGGCCCTCGTGGTCATGGTCATGCGCGTGCTCACCATGGTCATGATGGTGGTGCTCATGCGTGTGCTCGGCAGCTGCTTCGTTGCCGTAGAGCCAGGCCATATCGTGATCGTGGTTCTCGAGCTCCTCTGCAAGCTGGACGTCGAAATCGCAGGCGTCGATGCCATGCTTGTTTACGCGCGTCACGGAGATCGAAAAGCCGTCGACCGGCAGCGTGGCGAGCTGTTCGCGCAGGTGCTCCTCGCTGGCGCCCAGGTCGAGCAGGGCCGCGACGGTCATATCGCCGCTGATGCCCGAGGTGCCGTCGATGATAAGCGTGTGCTGATGATTGGACATGGAATGCTCCTTAGCGGGCGCGGGGTGTGCCGGCGCTCAGATGATTGATAAGACTTGCCTGGTAAGCGGCGCCAAAGCCGTTGTCGATATTGACGACCGATACGCCGCTGGCACAGGAGTTGAGCATGGCGAGCAGTGCGGCTACGCCACCAAAACTTGCGCCGTAGCCCACGCTGGTGGGAACGGCGATGACCGGACAGCTCACCAGGCCGCCGATAACGCTCGCCAACGCGCCCTCCATGCCGGCGATGGCGATGACCACCTGTGCCTGGGCAAGTTCCTCGGCATGCGCGAGTAGGCGGTGCAGGCCGGCGACGCCTACGTCGTAGAGGCGGTCGACCTCGTTGCCATAGAACTCGGCCGTCAACGCGGCTTCCTCGGCGACGGGCAGGTCGCTCGTGCCGGCGCAGGCGACGACGATGCGTCCGTTGCCGGTAGGGGAGGGCTTGCCGCCCACGAGGGCGAGCTGCGCGTCCGGGACATATCCCAGGTCGATGCCGTTGCCGAGGAGCTCCGAGGTGCGGGCTGCCTTTTCGGCATCCAGGCGCGTGACCAGGATGCGCTCCTGGCCGGCATCGCGCAGCGCTTCGATAATGGCGGCAATTTGCTCGGCGGTTTTGCCGGCGCCGTAGACAACCTCGCCGGCTCCCTGGCGCACCCCGCGCGAAAGATCGAGCTGCGCAAAACCCAGATCGGCGGTCGGCGCCGTCTGGATGCGCGTGAGGGCGTCTGCCGGGGCGACTGCTCCGCCGGCAACATCGCTCAGCAACTGCTCAAGATCTCGCTTATCCATATATGTTCCCTTCGACGGTGCAAAGTCTAGCACTCAAGGGCAAGTTTCCGAACACTAAGACAAAATTGTTCGGAAACTATAGGACAGACTGATTCAATTGTTAGACGGATCGGCTAGTCACGCAGGATGATGTCCATGGCGAGCATCAGGTTGCGCTCGTCGATGGCAAACGGGGCGGCTTCGCGCGTCTTGGGCTTGGCGCAAAACGCGATGCCCGTGCCCGCAGCCTGAATCATGGGGATGTCGTTGGCGCCGTCGCCGATCGCGACGGTATGGGCCATGTCGACACCGCACTCAACTGCCCAGTCCAGCAGCTGGATGAGCTTGGACTCTTTGGTCACAATGTTGGCAGCCAACTTACCGGTGAGCTTGCCGTCCATGACTTCCAGGCGGTTGGCCAGGCAAAAATCGATGCCCGCGGCGGTTACGATCTTGTCAGCGACCTCGTGGAAGCCGCCGCTTACCACGCCGACCTTCCAGCCCTTGCTGTGTGCCGAGCGCACAAGCTCTAACGCGCCGGGGGTAAACGTCACGCGCTCAAAGGTGCGCTCGAACACACTCTCGTCCAAGCCGGCAAGCAGCCCCACGCGTTCCTCGAGCGCCTGCTTAAAGTCGAGCTCGCCGCGCATGGCGCGCTCGGTGATCTTCGCCACTTGCTCGCCTACGCCGGCCTCCTCGCCCAACAGGTCGATGACCTCCTGGTTGATGAGCGTGGAGTCGATATCCATAACGATGAGGCGTGCAGTCATGGTGGGCCTTTCCGAGTGCAGTTGTATTGGGGCACATTGTCGCACGCGGCGCGCCTGGGCGACGGCCGCGGTGCGTCAATTGTTTCGTCTCCGTCAAGTCTTTGGGCAAGAGTTACTTTTTCGCGGTACATCGACGTGGGTGCGATAAGATAGAACGCCATGTCCGGCTGCGCGGTTTACGCAGGCTGGGCAAATCTGTACGACGCCGCCCGGAACGACACGGGGCGGCACAGATCCATAAAGGAGGATCACTGGTATGAGCCAGACCCGTCCCATCGATGA
>CABUSE010000138.1 GCA_902494135.1 uncultured Collinsella sp.
CTGGGTCTCGAGCTGGCGGTAGATGGTGTCCATGGCGGCACGGTACTTGGGCTTGCCCACCAGGTCATAGAGCTTGTAGAGGGTCTTGCCCGCATTGACGTTATCGAGGTTGTACTCCTCGGGGTTGTAATGCTTTATGGTACCGTCGTCCTGGACAAAGAAATCGATGTAGTCATCGGCGAAAGTCAGGTAGCGCTGCTCACCCGTGATCTCGTACAGTTCGATGAGCGCCTTGATCATGCAGCCGTCAATATAGTTCCAGGTGTTCTCCTTGCCGGCGCGAATCTTTTCGATATTCCAAGCCGGCGCCTGCGGCGTAGAGGTTTCGATCAACTGCTCGATATAACGGTCCAGGATTTGATTGCAACCCATTGCTGTCCCCTCTGACATAAACGATAGGTGAACGTTACCCCTAGTGTAACGCGAACGAGGAATATAGGGTGAACGTTAACCCTATATTCCTCGCGAACGGCAGACTTTTAGCGGCAAACGGCGGTGAGACCCGCGGCGATGCGATGCGCCAGGCGCTCATAGCCGGCAGGACTGTAATGCAGACCGTCCGGCATATAGAGCTCGCGGTGCTCCGGCAAAAACGGGCTGATACCGCTTTGCGCATACAGGTCAATCACCGGCACGGAGTAGCGGTCGCAGACCTCGAGCATCGCTCGCACGTAGGCGACCTGCGTCAACCCCAGGTGGTTGAGCTCGTCGCTTGCCGGGATATCCTTCTCGTGCTTGCCGCTCGTCTTGCACGGCGTCATAAACACGAGCTTTGCCCGAGGCGAGCGCGCCGTGATGGTACGGATCAGGTAATCGAGTGCACCATAGAACTCATGCACGTCCGTGCTGCCGAGCTCTCCAAGCGGCACGTTGCGGCTAAAGTCGTTGACGCCGCCAAAGACGATGTAGATATCGGCCGCATCGTCGATACCGTCAAGGCGCTCGACAAACGAATCGGTACGGTCGGCCTTGATGGCGATACGCGAACCCTTGATGCCAAAGTTCTCGACGACCGCGCCTCCCAGCAACGCGCCCAAATGCGAGGTCCACGAGATGTCGTTGCCTCCCCCACCGCAGCCGTTGTCGCCCCAGGTCGTTGAGTCGCCAAAGCAGCAAATGGTCGATTCACTCAAACTCTTCGTTTCCATAATCTTCTCCTCATCCGCCCATCGGCGGTCATACAGGAACGTACCGTTTATTCGCAGCATGCCGAGGGGCTATGCACGGGCGCATTCCGCAACGTGCGAATCGAGCCATTCGATATCCTCGGCAAGATGTGTCACGCCCAGATGGTGTTCACCCGGACACACCTCGTGCCGCAGGCCATCTCTGCGACCCAGTAACTTGTAGGCATCGCGCACGATCTCGAGCTGCTCGTCAACATTTTTCAGCCCGCGCGAACCGTTCAGATGATCCTCTTCGCAGCTCTGCACCAACAGCGGGCGTGGCGCAATAAGCGAGGCAATATCGCCCATGTCGAGCAAGCGCCAAAGTCCGGGTGTGTAGTTGCAGCTGCAATTGCCGTTGAGGTGCAGCAGCGAATCATCGACACCGTACAGGTAGCCCGAGACAAACGTCTTGCATACGCGTGGGTCGAGCGCCGCCAGATACAGCGTCATGTATCCGCCGCCCGAAAAGCCAAAACAGCCCAGGTCGTCCATGGCAATGTCGCCGCGCGCCTCTAGGTAATCGATCAGACGCATGTTATCCCAGGCGTTGAGACCCGCAACGGTAAGTCCCAGCGGCTCGGCCATGCGCGCCTGGTTTAGGCACGTGCCGCGCAGAAAGCTGTTCTCGTCATCGCCCTGGCCCTTCCAGTCACGACGGTATCCCCAACCGCGTGCGTCGGGGCAGACGGTCACGTAACCCATGCGTGCCAAACGCAGACCGTAGTCGTAATTGAACTTACGCACGGCATCATCGACCGCCGGCACGCCCGCAACACCGGCTACGCTTGCAGCACCCGCTCCCTGATGGCCATGCGGGCAGATATAGCAACACTTGCGGCCGCACGCATCGAGCTTAGGCGACTGCGGCTCGAGCAGGTAGAACGGCATCCAAACGTCGCGCTCCACCTGCAGCATCGCATGGGTGCGCACGATGCCGCCGGCAACCCGCACGCGGCTGAGCTCACGAATCTCAATCGGGACGCGGTCCATAAGCGAAAGGCCCAAAACATCGTACAGACGAGTCCTGGTCGCAATCTTCCACGCCTCAAAATCTGCAGGAGTCTTGCCCGTAAAAGCAGCCGAACGTCCCTCGCGCTTCAGCCGGGCACGCAGCGCAGGCTCGTCTTCGCAGTACGTCTCGATGTGCACGGTGCGGCCATTGGCAGATAGCCCAGCCGTCTCAACCGCATCACCGTCGCCGCCCTCGGGATCCCAGCCATCCCCACCGGCAAGCACCTGCTCGCGAGCGTACCCGGCGGCAGCCATCACATCGAGTTTATTTGCCCACGGCACCCAGTCGGTAGTATCACCCGCCGGCCCATGCAGGATTGCGCCAGCATACTGCGCGCAGCTGTGCGCCGCCGGCTTATTCCAATCCCACCAGCCTTCGCGCTTGATATGTCGCCCCAGCCAGCAATCGATCAGCACAGTTTGCGCCCATTCGCGCCAAGGACGACCCAGGTAGACCGAATCCGGCGCCACGCCATCCGGAGCTGTAAACGAACAGCCGTGGAACACAAATCCGTACGGCTCGCCTTTAGGCGTGGAGGCTGCCGTTACATACCCGTTGACATCCATATCGCGATTGAGCGAGCGAATCTCGCACCCCTCAAAGTAGGCACGCGCGCCGCCAAAGATAAAGTCGACATCGCCCTCGATCCGGCAACGTCGAAAATACTGGCGCCCCACCCGGCGCGGCGCATACTGTTTGGGTCCTATAAACCCGCCCGGTTTGGCCTCATGCGGCGGCAGCGGACCCAAAAACAGTGTGTCCTGGTGCCCCTTAATGCAGCAGGCATCGACAACCAGACGGTCGCCATCGGCATACAGGGCAATCGCCTGACCGACCTCGCGCCCATCGCCCGCATCGTTTTCGATCGTGAGGTTCTCGAGCCGTACGTCGTCGGCATCGACCAAAACGGTATAGGTCCTAAACGTGCCGAGCGTGCCGTCCACGCCCGAGCCGTCCTCCGAAGGCATCTTGGCACCCAGGCTGCCCACGATACGCACGCTGTCGGCCGTCTCTCCCTCAATCGTCACATGCGAGCGATGAATCTCGACCCGCTCGCGATACTCGCCCGGATCGACGCGAATCATCACCGGTTGCTCGGCATCCGGATAGAGCTGATCGGCTGCCGCCAAGGCATCGGAAATCGTTGGATACGCTCCTGCCGCAGCCCTCGAAACGCGCAGCGTATAGATACTTTCGCTCATCGTCCATCACGCTCCCAGGAAGCGAACTGTTCAGGCCAGCCCTGAACTTGTGGCTGAATATGCTCGGCGCAGCCCTTAAATGCCGTTAGGGCCGTGGCGAGCGATGCC
>CABUSE010000139.1 GCA_902494135.1 uncultured Collinsella sp.
GACTTTATCGAGGCATGCCCCAGCATGTTCCATACGGCGGCGACCATTATGGCCGAGCTCGACGAGGCGGGCTTTACCTACCTGCCCGAGAATGCGGCGTGGGACATCGAGCCGGGCGGGCGTTATTACACGCAGCGCAACACCTCGAGCGTTGTTGCCTTTAAGGTGGGCGAGGACCTGGCCGCGACGTGGGGCGAGGACGGCGTTGCCGGCGACTACCATTTTCAGCTGACGGCGTCGCACAGCGACTCGCCGACGTTTAAGGTTAAGGCCGTGCCCGAGCTCGACGGCGCGGGCGAGACGCTGCGCCTGAACACCGAGGCCTACGGCGGCATGATCGACTACACCTGGTTCGACCGTCCGTTGGCACTCGCGGGCCGCGTGCTGGTACGCGAGGGCGACCGTATCGAGAGTCGTTTGCTCGCTACCGAGCGCGAAGTCGCCATCATCCCGAGCCTTGCCATCCACATGAACCGTGGCGTTAACGAGAGCTTTGCTCCCAACCGAGCCGTTGACCTGTGCCCGCTCATCAGCGCTGGCGACCTTAAGCAGGGCGACTTTGACGCCCTGATCGCCGACGAGCTGGATGTTGAGCCCGAGCAAATTCTGGGCCGCGATCTGTTCCTGGTCAATCGTCAGGATGCGCGCATTTGGGGCTGGGCCGACGAGTTTATCTCGACGCCCAAGCTCGACGACCTTGCCTGCGCCTACACCTCGCTGCAGGCATTTTTGGGTGCCGAGAACGCGCATGACGTCTCGGTCTTCTGCTGCTTTGATAACGAGGAGGTTGGCTCCGAGACCAAGCAGGGCGCCATGTCGACGTTCTTGGCCGACGCGCTGCGCCGCATCAACGGATCGCTGGGCTTTGACGACGAGTCGTACCATCGCGCACTTGCCGCCTCGATGCTTGTGAGCTGCGACAACGCGCATGCCGTGCACCCCAACCACGCCGAGAAGTGCGATGCCCGCAACCAGGTTGTGCTTAACGGCGGCATCGTCATCAAGGAAGCCGCCAACCAGCACTACTGCACCGATGCCTTTAGCCGCGCGGTGTTCCAGGCCATCTGCGATGATGCCGACGTGCCCACGCAGGCCTTTGCCAACAAGAGCGACATGGCCGGCGGCTCTACGCTTGGCAATCTGTCCAATATGCAGGCGAGCATGCATGCTGTGGACGTGGGCCTGCCGCAGCTTGCCATGCACTCGAGCTACGAGACCGGCGGCGTGCGCGACGTTATGTACGCCATCCGCGCCCTCACCGCCTTCTACGAGCGCGACCTAACCATCAACGGAGCCGAAAGCGTGGAGCTGTAAATGCGAGCCGAAGAAATGAAGGCCGAGCATGGGGCTCAGCTTATTGATCGGGGTTTACAGCTGTTCGTCGCCGCTTGCCATGAGTCAGGGGTCGACGTGTCCAAGGCGCGACCAACGAGTGCTGAAGAACTCAAACGTAACGCCTATTCGGACCGCTATGACGAGGAGACGGACTGGCTCTAATAAGCGAAGTGTCGAAAACGCTAGATGTATGTTTGATATCACTTTGGTGAGAGTGTCGCAGGCAGAACTACCGGTATGGCGCAAGCCAACCTGACCCCATTGCACCAAACCCTCCAAAAAGGGACAGGTTCATTTTGGCAGGTTTTATCTGGGCAAATGCCGCAATACCACCAGCTGGACGGAATTGTTAAGACACCGCGGGTTGGGCAAACGTCAGCGAGCGACGTCCAGAGCGAACAAGTTGGCATGAAAAAGGCGAGGTATTGACCTTCTGGTCATGCCTCGCCTTTTGAATGACAAATTGTCGCTCTGGGCGGCGCGCAGCGTCGAGGGGTTCCGGCGTTTGGTAAAACGCCGGAACAACCTAATGCTCAATCCAGCAACGCAGGGTCTCGCCGGCTTGCAGGTGACGCAGATTCTCTGCGGCAATGTCGACCACATTGTTGAGCGTGGCGGCCAGATGGAACCAGCCCGAGATATGCGGCGTAATGAGCATGTTGGGTGCATCCCACAGTGGGCTTGTCTCAGGCAGCGGCTCGGGGTCGGTGACGTCGACCGCGGCGCCGGCGAGATGACCCGACTCCAGGGCGGCAACCAAGTCGTCGGCGACCACAAGGTCGCCGCGGCCGCCGTTGGCAAAGAAGGCGCCCGGTTTCATCGCGGCGAAGAACTCGGCGTTCGCTAGGCCGCGGGTCTCGGGTGTGCTGGGCATAAAGGATGCGACGACGTCAGCCTCGGCCAGGCGCACGGGCAGGGCGTCCATGCCGTCCATGTCCTCAAACACAATGGGGTAGACGAGCGGATGGCGCTTGATGCCGCGGACGTGTGCACCCATGCTGCGGCAGAGCGTGGCGAAGTGGCCGCCGATATCGCCCGCGCCCAGCACCAGTACGTTGGCGTTTTTGAGCGAGGTGACCGGCCCCAAATCCTCCCAGCGATGCTCGCGCTGCAAGTCGTGATAACCGGGCAGGCGCTTCATCATGGAAAGGACCATGGCAAACATGTGCTCGCTCACAGCCTGGCCGTAGGCGCCCACCGAGCAGGAAAGCTTGGCGTCGGCTGGTACGGTGCCGGCGGCAAGGTAGTCGTCATAGCCGGCGGTCTGCAATTGCAACAGCTGGAGATGCTCGCATGCCGTGAGCATGTCAGGGTCGATGTTGCCCAGGATCACGTCGGCATCGGCAACCTGCTCGCGCGTGGCGGCGTCGGCGCTCGTGTAGATAAAGTCCTCGCCCGGAGCGCTCGACTCAAGAATTGCGCGATGACGGTCGTTGACGGGCAGCAAAACCAGGATGTTCACAAGCAGTCCTCTCCGCTTGACCTACCAAAAAGGGACAGGTTTATTTTGGCAGGTTTTATCAGGCAAAACGCTCAATTTAAACGCCGGGCGCTCATGGACGGTTGTAAGTCCATGAGCGCCCGGCGTCCGTGCGGCTACCAACTCAGCAGCTCGTAACCATCCTCGGTCACCACGAGCTGTGCCTCGCACTGGGCCGAATCGCTGCCGTCCTTGGTGCGCACGCACCAACCGTCACCCTTGCTGATCTTGATGTCGGGCGCTCCGGCATTGACCATGGGCTCGATGGTAAAGACCATGCCCGGGGCCATGATGGTGTCCACATCGGGCGCCTCGGTGGTAAAGCCCACAAACGGGTCCTCGTGGAACTCCTTGCCGATGCCGTGTCCGCCGTACTCGCGCACCACGCTAAAACCGGCGTTCTCGACCGTCTTTTGCACGGCCTCGGCCATAACGGACAGCGGCAGCCACGGCTTGACGGCGGCAAGGCCCGCCTCCACGCTGGCGCGGGTGACGTCGACCAGGCGCTGGCGCTCGGCCGAGACCTCGCCGATGCAGAACATGCGGCTCGAGTCGCTAAAGTAGCCGTCAAGAATCGTGGAGCAGTCCACGTTGATGATGTCGCCCTCGTGCAGCACGTCCGTATCGCAGGGGATGCC
>CABUSE010000140.1 GCA_902494135.1 uncultured Collinsella sp.
ACATCAACCAGCACGATCGATCCGAAAGGAGCCTGCGTCATGGAGCGTCCCTGCGCATGGAAAAAGTACACGCCACAGCAAATCGAGGAGCTCGAGGAGCTTTGCCGCGGCTATAAGCAGTTTTTGAGTGAGAACAAGACCGAGCGCCTGTGCGTCAAGGCCGGCATCAAGATGGCCGAGGAGGCGGGATACGTCGACCTGGAGACCGTAATCGCCGCAGGCCGCGAGCTTAAGGCAGGCGACAAGGTGTATGCCGCTAACCACGGCAAGGACCTTATGCTCGTCAATCTGGGCACCGCCCCGCTCGAGCAGGGCTTTAACATCCTGGGCGCGCACGTGGACTCGCCGCGCCTGGACCTTAAGCAGAACCCCGCCTTCGAGGCCGGCGACATGGCTTATCTCGACACGCACTACTACGGCGGCGTCAAGAGCTACCACTGGGTAGCCTCCCCGCTCGCACTCGTGGGCGTCATCTGCAAAAAGGACGGCACCACCGTCGACATCAACATCGGTGACAAGGCCGACGACCCGGTCTTTACCATCTCCGACCTGCTGATCCACCTCTCGAGCGAGCAGATGTCCAAGCCCGCCAAGGACGCCGTCGACGCCGAGATCCTCGACGTGATCGTGGGCGGCCGTCCCGTCAAGTTCGATGAGGACGACAAGGACGCCCCCAAGGAGCCCGTCAAGCAGATGTTCCTGGATATCCTCAAGGAGCAGTACGACGTCGAGGAGGAGGACTTCCTCTCCGCCGAGATCGAGGTCGTGCCCGCCGGCCCCGCCCGCGACATGGGCCTCGACCGCTCCATGATTCTGGGCTATGGCCATGACGACCGCGTCTGTGCCTACCCCTCCATGCTCGCCCAGATCAACGTCACCAACGTGGAGCGCACGAGCATCACGCTCATCGTCGACAAGGAGGAGATCGGTTCCGTGGGTGCCACCGGCATGACGAGTCGCTTCTTCGAGAACACCGTCGCCGAGATCATGATGCTCGCCGGCGAGGACAGCCCGCTGGCTCTGCGCCGCGCGCTCGCCCGCAGCCGTATGCTCTCCTCCGACGTGTCCGCCGGCTTCGACCCGGGCTATGCCGGCAAGTTCGAGACCAAGAACGCCGCCTTCATGGGTCGCGGCCTGTGCTTTAACAAGTACACGGGCAGCCGCGGCAAGGGCGGCTCTAACGACGCCGACGCCGAGTATGTGGCCCTCGTCCGCGACATCATGGACGAGGCCGGCGTGGACTTCCAGACCTGCGAGCTCGGCCGCGTCAACGCTGGTGGCGGCGGCACCATCGCCTACATCATGGCCAAGTACGGCATGAACGTCATCGACTCCGGCGTTGCCGTCCTGTCCATGCACGCCCTGTGGGAGGTCGCCAACAAGGCCGATATCTACGAGGCCTACCGCGGCTACAAAGCCTTCCTCGAGCGCGCCTAATCCACCCCACCCATAACTTGCGGTGGAATACGGATTGATTTGGTCTTTCAATAGACCAAACAGACCGTATTCCACCGCAACTTCTTTTTTTGGCAGAGGAGAGTCCATGCTGCAGGTCATCATTTCGCCCGCCAAGCAAATGCGCGCGGCACAAGATGCTTTTGAAGTCCTGGGCATCCCACCCTTTGTGCGCGAGACGGCTCGCCTCCACCGCGCACTGCTAGATATCGAGCGGAATGAAGGCAGCGGCGGCCTGCAGGCGCTGTGGAACGTGAGTGACAAACTGCTGGGACCTTGCCTCAACACACTGCATGAGTTCGGGCCCATCCTGAAAAGCGGCGATCTCGACAATCCCGCACTCGCCCGTCACCTCTCCCCTGCCGTCATGTCCTATCACGGCATTCAATACCAGAGCATGGCACCCGAGGTGATGGATTCCGCACAGCTCGCATGGCTGCAAGACCATCTGTGGATCCTCTCCGGCCTCTACGGGTGCGTTCGTCCCTTTCATGCCGTCGAACCGTATCGGCTGGAGATGGGCGCGAAGCTTGTCGTCGACGGTGCCCGAGACCTCTACGCATTTTGGAGCGATAAGCTCGCGCGGGCTATCGCCCCGGCAGGCTCAAACACCACGATCGTCAACCTCGCCAGCGTAGAGTATGCCAAAGCCGTTCTGCCCCACCTCGCGGGCGACGCCACAGCCGTCACATGCCTCTTTGGCGAGGGCATCCGCAACGGGAGGCCCATCCAACAGTCGACCGCCAGCAAAAAGGCACGCGGCTCCATGGTGCGGTGGATGGCAGAAAACAAGCTCGAGGATGCAAGCGAACTTACCGCATTCAATATCGGCTATCGGCACATCCCCGAGCTTTCAGACAAAAACACCCTGGTTTTCATGAACGCGCAGGCACTATAGGCCCGCCGTTTCCAAACACCCCGTTACTCCGCCAAGCCATCGGCCTTTGCAATCTCGCTCGTCGAGCCATCTTGGTAGGTAATCTTAACGTGCTCTACGTCGGATACCGTAACGCCCGACGGAGGTTCCAGACGCCACTCCGTCAGAGCGATATCCATGGTCGTGGGCACATCGCCCTGATCTTTGAGCTTCACCATGAGTGTTTTGAGTGCCTCATCAAACGTCACGCGTTCGATTTCTTCGCCCGGAATAGACCCGCCGCTCAACTGCAGCTGCACAAACTCGTCGCGCGGATACCAATAGTCGCCCGGTGCGGCAACCGTGTTGCCACCAGAAACTTTCATGGTCATAATCGGCAGGGCATCGTCGGCTTCAAACCCCCAGGTGACGCCGCCACGACCGCCGAACGTCCAAATACAAAAGGCAATCACCAACACGGCAAGCACCGCAAAACCAATCGCGACAAGGCCATGGTGCGCACGGCTTTCCTCGGCCGATACATCCCATTGTGTCTCTCGATATAGATGCTTGTCTTCCATGTTCGCCTCCCCACAGGCACGCTTGTTGGCCCAATCGTACCCATTCAGGCTATACTTGAGCCCACCACATAAACGGGGAGCTTGCAGGACAAGACGGCAGGCTGAGACTGGGCGCGCCCGCCCTGACCCGCAAACCTGATATGGGTAATGCCAACGAAGGGAGCCGTGCCAATGAGCACACAGACCGAGCCCAAGCTCGTCACGCAAATCGACTTCGCCCGCGCCGGGCAGATCACACCGCAGATGAAGGAGGTCGCCGATCGCGAGCATCGCGACCCCGAATACATCCGCGAGCGCGTGGCAGACGGCCGCATCGCCATTCCCGCCAACATCGTGCATATCAAAAAGGGCATGCGCGCCTTTGGTGTCGGCGAGGGCCTGTCCACCAAGGTCAACGTCAACCTGGGTATCTCGGGCGACAAGGCCGATGCCGCCGAGGAATGGAAGAAGGTCAAGATCGCCGAGGACTTTGGCGCCGACGCCATCATGGACCTCTCCAACTCGGGCAAGACGCGCCAGTTCCGCCAGCAGCTCATCGACGAGACGCCGCTCATGGT
>CABUSE010000141.1 GCA_902494135.1 uncultured Collinsella sp.
GACGAGGTCATGCAGGTCGTGCGCGACGCAACCTTTGTGTTGGCGAGCAAGGGCATCCGCACCGAAGTCGTGCTCAAAGCCGATATTCGACCCGGATTTACCGACACCATGACCGGCAAGCTTGAGCGCATGGAAGCGCAGATCAAAAAGCAGGAGGAAGCACGATGAGTATCCGCGACAACCTTGATATCTCGGCCTATCTGGTACTCGGCCCCGAAAACACGCTCGGGCGTCCCGTGGGCGATGTGGTAGCTCAGGCGCTCGACGCAGGCTTTACCTGCATCCAGGTGCGCTCCAAGGTGGCAAGCGCCCGCGAAATCATCGCGCTGGCCGGCGACGCCGCGCAGGCAATCGCACAGGCCGGCAAGACCGGTCAAGTCGCCTTGCTGATCGACGACCGCCTTGACTGCGTACTCGCCGCGCATGAGCAGGGTATTGCTGTCGACGGCGTGCACGTGGGCCAGAGCGATATTCCCGTCGAGGTCTGCCGCAAACTTTTGGGCCCCGATGCCATCGTGGGCCTTTCGGCCCGCTGCGAGGAGATGCTCGAGTACGTCAAGACCGCCGACATGAGCCTGGTCGACTACCTGGGCATCGGCCCACTCCACGAGACCGAGACCAAACGCGATTGCGGACGCGCAGCCGATGGTTCCATCATCACCAAGAGCTTTGAGGACCTGGCCGCCCTCCATGCGGCAAGCCCCGTGCCCATCGTGGTGGGCGGCGGCGTCAAGACGGCCGACCTACCGCAGCTTAAAGCAACCGGCGTCGATGGCTTCTTTGTGGTGAGCGCCGTCTGCAGTGCCGACGACCCCTACGCCGCCGCCAAGGAGCTCGTCGATACCTGGCAGCAGGCATAGGCCGAGCAGCTTATTCGCGACCTCATATCTTCAGCAATGGAAAGCGCATCCCAGTTTAGACCTCCATTCCGGAATGCGCTTTCCGCATGCGACCCTTACCCCGCCAGATATGCTTCCAGCGCGGGCAAGGTCGCCTCCGCATCGTGGCGACCGACCTGGTAGATGCGCTCGAGCTCATCGGGTTCGCGGCACAGCGACGGCACCTTCACCGATTCGCTCGGCCGCACCACAAAGATTTCGCCGGCAGCCTCGCGACGTGCCAGGTCATCGAGCGTGGCATTGTAGACCTCATGCCGATGCTCAAGCGCTGCAACAAACTCCGGATAGCGACGGAACACGCGCCGCAGCATGGGCATCACGCTGTTGGGCTGCTTCACAAAGCCCGCCGGCTGCGTGAGTACCACGATATTGCGGTCATACCCCTGCGAAAACAGCCATGCGCTGGGAATAGAATCGGCCACGCCACCATCCAGATACTTATGTCCGTCAATAGCAACGGGACGCGTCGCCACAGGAATAGCCGACGACGCCCGGATCCACTCGATATCGCGCTCATCGCCATAAGGCAGGTCGTGATAGACGGCCTTGCCCGTCTCGATATCGGTGCACACGCACGTAAACCGCATGGGGCAGGCGCGATATGTCTCCAAATCGATGGGATCGCGCTCGATGGGCACCTCGTGATAGGCAAAATCGGCATTGAACATATCGCCGGTCCGCAGCCAGCTTGCTACACCCGCATAGCGCTTGTCGGCACAATAGGCCTTGTTATAGCGAATGGCGCGGCCGATCTGGCGCGATTTAAAGTTGTAGCCAAACGCCGCGCCCGCCGAGACACCCACCATATGGTCGCAAGTTAAGCCGTGCTCCATCCATACGTCGAGCACGCCCGCCGTATACATACCGCGGTAGCCGCCTCCCTCGAGCGCGAGCCCCACCGTGTGTGATGTCTCCGGCTGTGTCATGCAACCATCTCCGTTCCCATGCTTTTGAACTCAACAAGTATATCTGTCAACGTATGCCGTCAAAAACGTGTTTATAAGCATTTATCGAACGTTTCCCGATGCATCCCCCATGCCGTACCGCAATGCCCCTAGATGGCCTTAGGCATGAACGCCCTTAAGAACGTTGCGGGATAATCATCGCCCGCACCATGCCAACGTCATCGCACACAACGTGAGATAATTCTCAGCAGAATTCACCGATAGCAGAGGGAGTTTGTGATGAAGGTTCTTTTGGTCAATGGCAGCCCCAAGGCAAACGGCAACACCACCCGCGCACTCGCCGAGGTCGCCGAGCAACTCAATGCCGAAGGCATTGATACCGAGGTGTTTCAGCTGGGCACCAAGCCCATTCGCGACTGCATTGGCTGTGGTCAGTGCGGCAAGCTCGATTGCCGCTGCACCTTTGACGATGACGTGGTGAACGAGCTGATCGCTGCCGCCGAGCAGGCAGATGGTTTTGTCTTTGGCTCGCCCGTCTACTATGCGCACCCCAGCGGACGCATCCTTTCGGCCCTCGATCGCGCCTTCTATGCCGGCAGCAAAGCCTTTGCACACAAGCCGGGCGCTGCCGTCGCCGTTGCCCGTCGCGGCGGCACGTCGACCACCTTCGACGTGCTCAATAAGTACTTCACCATCAACCAGATGCCCGTGGTTGCTTCCACGTACTGGAACAACGTGTTTGGCGCCATGCCGGGCGAGGCCGCCCAAGACGCCGAGGGCCTGGCCACCATGCGCAACATCGGCAAGAACATGGCCTGGCTCCTGCATTGTATCGAGGCAGGACAGGCCGCCGGCATCGAAGCCCCCGAAGCCGATCGCGAGCGCACCAACTTCATCAGGTAGAACGGCGGAACAAATTCATGAACGTGCAAATTTTTGGCACCAAAAAGTCTTTCGATACCAAGAAGGCTCAGCGTTATTTTAAGGAGCGCCGCATTAAGGTGCAGTTTATCGACCTTAAGGAAAAGGAGATGAGCAAGGGCGAGCTCACGAGCGTGATGCAGGCGGTCGGCGGCATCGACAAGCTGCTCAACCCCAAGGCTAAGGACGAGGAGACGCTCGCGCTCATCCAGCACCTCACCCCTAGCCAGCGCTTCGACAAGCTGCTCGAGAACCAGCAGGTCTTGGCCGAGCCCATCGTGCGCAACGGCAAAAAGGCCACCGTCGGTTATTGCCCCGATGTATGGGGAGCCTGGGAGTAGCCTGTGTTATTTGCCGGCGCGTGGGTATAAGAGCAGGCGTTTGGCATATGATTCAACTGTAAGCCATGTCTAACAAAGGAGGGCACATGCCCAACAAACCCGTGAAAATCATCATGCTTACCGGATACCTCGGTGCCGGCAAGACCACACTGCTCAACCACATCCTCGCTAACGACGGCGGCATCCGCGCCGCCGTGATCGTCAACGATATCGGCGAGATCAATGTCGACGCTAGCCTCATCGCCGACGGCGGCCTTTCCGAGACCGACGACCTCATCCCGCTCACCAACGGTTGCATCTGCTGCACGCTTTCGGATGACCTGGCCAACCAGCTGCAGGGCATCGCCGATTCGGGCAACTTCGATTACATCATCATCGA
>CABUSE010000142.1 GCA_902494135.1 uncultured Collinsella sp.
AGGTCTACTGCGTGGCGCTCGTGGTCTACCTGATCCTGACGCTCGTGGCGAGCCGCCTGCTCGAGGCCTTTGGCAAAAAGCTCGGCGCCGAGGCTCCGGTCACGCTGCCCAGCTCCAACTAGGCTCAAGACGAGGAGAATCATCATGGCAGATACCGCCATTACCGGCGTTGCGGCCGCCGCACAGACCAATGAGCCGCTCATCCGCGTCGAGGGCCTGCGCAAGAGCTTCGGCTCGCTCGAGGTGCTCAAGGGCATCGACCTGTCCGTCAATCCCGGCTAGGTCGTCACCATTATCGGCGCCTCGGGCTCGGGCAAGTCGACCTTCCTGCGCTGCCTCAACCTGCTCGAGACCCCGGACGCGGGCCACATCTGGTTCCATGGCCAGGACCTCACGGCCGAGCGTTGCAACATTAACAAGCTGCGTGAGGACATCGGCATGGTGTTCCAGGGCTTTAACCTGTTCAACAACATGGACGTGCTCGACAACTGCACACTCGCGCCCGTCACGCTCAAAAAGATGGGCAAGGCCGAGGCCGAGAAGGTCGCGATGGAGCATCTGACGAGCGTGGGGCTCGAGAAGTTCGCGCACGCCGCCGTGGGTCGCCTGTCCGGCGGCCAAAAGCAGCGCGTTGCCATCGCTCGTGCCCTATGCATGAATCCGCAGATCATGCTGTTCGACGAGCCGACCTCCGCACTCGACCCCGAGATCGTGGGAGAGGTGCTCGAGGTCATGCGCAAGCTCGCTGCCGACGGCATGACCATGGTCGTCGTCACGCACGAGATGGCCTTTGCCCGCACGGTGTCCGACCGCGTGGTCTTTATGGACAAGGGCGTGGTCCTCGAGGACGCCGCGCCGACGGAGCTCTTCGGCAACCCCAAGCACCAGCGTACCCGCGAGTTCCTCTCGCGTTATCTCGAGGACAAATAGCCGACCGCAAACGCTTACGTGGCAGGGCCGCTCCGGTGGGGCGGCCCTCGTCATCACAATCGAAAGGATGTCATGGCCGAGGTCTGGCGCTTCTTTGCGCATGAGGATGATTTTGCCGATTTGGACGAAGCTGGTGCGTGCGAGCGCCTGGGCCGCGTGCTGTCGTTTCCGACTATTTCGAGTATGGATGCCGAGGCGGTGGACTGGCAGCCGTTCGACGACCTGCGCTCGTATATGCAGCAGGCTTGGCCGCACGTATTTACGGCGGGTAAGGTCGAGCTTATCGACCATTCGCTATTGGTGACGCTTGGCGGTTCCGACTCTGCCCTCAAGCCCATTATGCTCATGGGCCACATGGACGTGGTTCCCGTGGTACCCGGCACCGAGGCTGACTGGACGCATGCCCCCTTTAGCGGACATGTGGACGACACCTACATTTGGGGTCGCGGCGCCATCGATATGAAAGACCAGGTCGCAGGCATTCTCGAGGCGGTTGAGTATGCGTTCGCGCACGGCTGGGAGCACAAGCGTACCCTGCTGCTCGCCTTTGGCCAGGACGAGGAAACCACGCAGTGCGGCGCAGGCGCCATCGGCCGCGCGCTCGAGGAGCGCGGCATTGAGCTTGAGTACCTGATCGACGAGGGTGACTACCGTATTGTTTCGGCTGCCGAGTATGGCGCGGGCGAGGGCTGGCTTATGCATGCCGACCTCGCGGAGAAGGGCTATGCCGATATCGTGCTCAAGACGAAGAGTGAGGGCGGGCATTCGTCCAACCCCTACGGCGGCACATCGCTCGAGGTGCTCAGCCGTGCCATCACCGCAATCTGCGATATCGAGTGGCCGACGCGCGTGACCGACTTGCTTGCCGCTCAACTCATCGAGTTGAGGCTCTACACGGCCGATGAAATTGCCGCCAACGGGGATGCCATTGTCCGCGATTGCCTCGCCAGTAAAAAGCTCTATCCGCTGGTGACGACCACCTGCGCGCCCACGCAGATCGAGGGTGGTAGCACCGGCGCCAACGTAATGCCGCAGGATATGTGGGCCAACATTAACTTCCGCATGCTCGAGGGTACGAGCGTGGCCGACGTTGTGGCGTGCTGCCGTGAGGCGGTTGCCGGGGCGGACCTTGCCGGTCGTGTCGAAGTGGAGCTGGCCCCCGGCAGCTCCGAGCCTTCGCCGTCTCCGCGTGTCGGTGGACCGGGGCTCGAGGCCGTTCGCGCCATCGCCGCCCGCTATTTCCGTGATCCATTGGGGACAGAGGAAAACGGATCATCTGAGCCGTTGGCGATTGTCCCTTCGACCGTGATCGGTGCGACCGACGCTGCCAACTACCAGCGCATTTGCTCCGAGTGCATTCGCTTCTCGGCCTTTGTGGTCGACGATGACGAGTGCGATCGCGGCGTCCACGGCACTAACGAGCGCATCACTCGCTGCGCCTACCTCCAGGGTGTCCGCTTCCTCATCGCCCTGCTCCACACGCTCTAGAATCCGACAAAGGGACTGTCTCTTTGTCGGATTCCGTGCGGGTTATATGCAGGTTTGCCTGCGCACGCTATCATATATGGGTTAGACCGCAACTATGTACCCCATACGCGAAGGGATGCGCATGTATCTGAAGATCGACATGCTCTAGCTGGGCTTACCCCCGCAGTGGCGCCTCGCGCCCCATCAATTCTGCCGATTTTCGCCTTCACGCATATAAAGGAGTCCGTCATGCGCGACAAGCTCGAAAAGATCATCAAGGCCTACGAGGAGCTCGAGAAGAAGCTTTCCGACCCGGCCGTCGCCTCCGATATCAAGGAGTTCACGCGTCTCAACAAGGAGTATGCGCACCAGTCCGACCTCATTGCCGCCTCGCGCGAGTACATCGGCGCGCTCGATGACATCGAGGCTGCCAAGGAAATGCTGCACGATACCACCGATGCCGATGAGAAGGAGATGCTCCAGATGGACATCTCCGAAAACGAGGCCAAGCTCCCCCAGCTCGAGGAAGACATCAAGTACATGCTCATCCCGAGCGACCCCAACGACGACAAGAACACCATCGTCGAGATCCGCTCCGCCGCCGGTGGCGACGAGGCGGCCATCTTCGCCGGCGACCTGTACAAGATGTATCAGCGCTTTTGCGAGTCGCGCGGCTGGAAGACTACCGTGCTCGACTCCAGCCCCAGCGAGGCCGGTGGCTTTAAGTCCATTGAGTTCAAGGTCGAGGGCGACCGCGTCTACTCCGTCATGAAGTTCGAGTCCGGCGTGCACCGTGTCCAGCGCGTTCCCAAGACCGAGTCCCAGGGCCGTATCCAGACCTCCACGGCAACCGTCGCCGTGCTTCCCGAGGCCGAGGAGATCGACGTCCAGATCAACCAGTCCGACCTGCGCATCGACACCTACTGCGCCTCCGGCCCTGGCGGTCAGTGCGTTAACACCACCTACTCCGCCGTGCGCATTACCCACCTGCCCACCAACACCGTGGTGCAGTCGCAGGAGCAGCGCTCCCAGAT
>CABUSE010000143.1 GCA_902494135.1 uncultured Collinsella sp.
CGCGACGGCGACATCGTGGGCGCCCGTCAGCTCAAGGAGCGCCTGTTCAACGAGGCCGAGAACAACGTGACCATGAAGATCGAGGAGCTCGAGGACAAGAGCGGCGTCGAGGTCTCGGGCCGCGGCATTCTGCACCTGTCCGTTCTGATGGAGTCCATGCGCCGCGAGGGCTTTGAGTTCCAGGTCGGCCGTCCCCGCGTTCTGTTTAAGAAGGATGAGAACGGCAACAAGATGGAGCCCGTCGAGCAGGCCGTCGTCGAGTGCCCGGACGAGTACTCGGGCAAGGTCGTTGAGGTCTTCGGTACCTCCGGCGGCATCATGACGAGCATGGACACCTCGGGCATCGTGACGCATCTCGAGTTTAAGATTCCGACCCGCGGCATCATGGGCCTTAAGAACCGCATCATGAACGTCACCCACGGCGAGGGCGTGTTCTACCACACCTTCTTGGAGTACGGTCCTTACGCCGGCGAGATCGGTAACCGTCAGAACGGCGCCATGATCTCCATGACCACCGAGAAGGCCGTTGCCTATGCCCTGGGTACGCTGCAGGAGCGCGGCCAGCTGTTTGTTGAGCCGGGCACCGAGTGCTATGAGGGCATGATTGTGGGCGAGCGCAGCAAGGCCGGCGACATGGTCGTCAACATCGCCCGTACCAAGAACCTGGGCAACCAGCGTTCCTCGACCTCCGATATCTCCGTGCAGCTGGTGCCGCCCCGCACCTTCTCGCTGGAGGAGGCGCTGGAGTACATCGCCGACGACGAGCTGGTCGAGATCACTCCCAAGAACATCCGCCTGCGCAAGCGCCTGCTCAACGCCACCGACCGCAAGAAGGCCGCCGTCCGCGCCGGTCAGGTCAACAAATAAGCGCTGGACTTTATAGCGTCTAACAAGAAAGGGCGTCGACCGTAATGGTCGGCGCCCTTTTTGGTTCAGGGGGCAGGTTCGTTTGCGCCGCCACAAAGGTGCTTGGCATCTTTGTGGCAGTTAGCTGCTAAGCGGTGGGGAGTCCCGGCGTGTTAGTCGGCTGCTGCGGCTTGAGGCGGGCGTTGCGCCAGATGATCTGGATGATGTAGCCGAGCATAAAGACAAAGGCCACACCGCTGATGAAGCCGCCTACGAGGGGAAGCCCTGTGAGGGCGCCTGCGGCGATGCCACCCACGGCTGCCATGGCGTAGCGGTTTTGGCTGTGTCCGACCATGCGGGCGATCGCGCACCCCGCAAAGGCGTTCGACACCAATGCGATGCCGATAACGCCGCACATGAGGGCTCCGGCAAGCGATAGACCAGCGATGGAGATAATCAGCAGTAGGACGGCGGGGACGATAGCAATCGTGCCCAGAAGACCGCTCACCCACAGGGGCGTGGGGCGCTGGTGGAGCATGCCGGCGGCGCTGGCGGTCGCGCGCGGAAAGACGAGCTCGAGTAGCAGGGCGACAAAGCAGGTGGAAAGCGCCGCGGCGACGGTGCCGCCGATGACATCGTTAACGGTGGAAGTATCCTCGTTCTCGGTGCGGTCGATCTTGAGCGCGCCTACCTCGGCTCCTGCGGCACGCTCGGGGTCTTCGGAGACGTGCGCGTTCACGGTGCCGGTGATGTGGGCGTTCTTGCCCAGGATGAGCTTGTCGGCCCAAACCTCGACATCGCCCTCGACGGTGCCATCGATGGTCACCGTGTCGCCCGCAAGCGCTGCCGACTTGGTAGAGCCGCGCAGGGCAACCGTCTCGCCTATCGCGTAAAAACAGTTGGCGGTGCTGTCGGAATTGAGCACAACGTGCTGACCGACGACCGTGACGCTGCCATCAACCGTGGTCTTGGCGATATCGATAGTGCGTGCCGCCAAGCGGACGGCGCCGCCCACCGTGCAGTCGCGGATAGAGAGGGTATCGCCCGCGGCGATGATATCGCGGTCAATGGACGCATCGTTCAAGTTGAGGGCCTGGCCGGCCCAGTACAGGTCACCTTCGACGCCGGACGAATTGGCGTCATTGTCGGTCGCAAGTACGTTGCCTGCGGTGTCCGTGCCGGCGAACGACGCCGTGGGAAGCGCGGTGACCGCTAGAGCGATGAGCGCGAATAAGATCGTGATGCGGCCCCACGCTTTACGGCGCTGGGTCGACGGGAATTGATTACAGGGCATAGTGAATCCTTCGTCAGATGCTCGACATGCACCTAACAGGGTACCCAACGCGTGGGCGCTCTAAAAGAACCTCTCGGTTGCATTTCGAAGGATGAGCCCGCGCCACCTACTTTTTGCGGTGCAAAAAGCGTGCGATGTCATCCTCGGTGGGGCTTTTGATATCAAAGCGCAGCGACAGCCAGCGTAGTCCCATGGTCACCACGACGCAAACGACCAGTGCGACGACATTGCTGACCAAGCCGCTCATGACAAGGCAAACATAGCTTGCCGATCCGGCGATGGCCGCGATGGCATAGAAGTTGGTGCGTTGGAAGATACCCGGCACCACACCCATAAAACCATCTCGCAGCATGCCGCCGCCCACCGCGGTAAAAAAGCCCATCATGATGCACACCGCCGGCGCAAAGCCGTAGACCAGCGCCTTGTCTGCGCCGGTTGCCGCATAAATACCCACCGAGATGATATCGAGCAGGGGAATGAGCTTTTCGGGCTTGTCGACGATTGCCGGGAAGATGTAGATGATGGCCGCGGTGGCGATGGAGAGCGGGAGCGCCATCGGTTGGTTGAGGATGTAGACGTTGCCCACCTGCAGCGTCATATCGCGCAAAAGACCGCCGCCCAGTCCACAGACCACGGCGAGCGCGACGGCGCCCACCAGGTCGAGTTTGTGCTCGCGTGCGACCAACACGCCCGAGATCGATGCCGCGACGACGGCGAACATCTCGAGCCAAAACGGGATGGCAACCATGGCATCCGAGGCGTGTGCGGTAACGATCATAGCGGCGGCAACGGGCAAGATGGGGTCCTTTGAGTTACGGGTTTAGACAATGCCCGTACATAGTACATGTTCGGCGCCGATTGCGACCCTATTGCTCGGCAAACGGTCGGGACTGGGTACGGTCATAGGTTCCATGTTTGGGGATCCGGGTTGATGCTGAACGCGATGGGGGCGTGGTCGAATAGGAGGGATGTCCAAATTTTGAGCTCCGCTCAAAATTTATCCGGTCGGCTTGCGCCGACCGCGCTGCGCTAAAAACGCGCCACGGGCGCGTTTTCTTTACGCTCCGGGCCCTGGCGGGTTCGAATCCCTCCTCCTCCGCCGTGTTTGCTTGTTGGGGACTCAAAACAAAAAAGCTCCCATTCTCGGGAGCTTTCTCAACCAAAATGGCGGAGGAGGAGGGATTCGAACCCTCGTGACCTTATACAGGCCAAACGGTTTTCGAGACCGCCGCATTCAACCACTCTGCCACCCCTCCGCGTGGGGTAAAAACAAAGCAGGCTC
>CABUSE010000144.1 GCA_902494135.1 uncultured Collinsella sp.
TCAACGGCGCAGTTGACCTGACGGATAAATGCGCTAGCGTCCAGGTCCTCCTCGGTACCGTACTTGTTGAACTTCTTTTGGCCGGGATCGTCAATGCCAAAGTTGAGGTACAGCATGCTAGACACGCCGTCCATGCGAATGCCGTCTACATGGAAGTTCTCGAGCCAATACAGCACGTTGGAGACCAAGAAGGACCGGACCTCGCCGCGGGCGAAGTCAAACTTATGCGTGCCCCAGTTGGGGTGAATCTCGTGCTCAAACAGCATGTGGCCGTTAAAGGTGGCAAGGCCGTGGGAGTCGGCGCAAAAACCGCCGGGCACCCAGTCCATGATCACGCCGATGCCCGCCTCGTGGCACGCATCGATAAAGTGCATGAGCTGCTGCGGGTTGCCGTAGCGCGACGTGGCGGCGTAGTAGCCGGTCGTCTGGTAGCCCCAGGAGCCGTCGAAGGGATGCTCCATAAGCGGCATGACCTCGATATGCGTATAGCCCATGTCGCGCACGTAGTCCACGAGCTCCACCGACAGGTCGTCGTAGGTGTAGAACTCGCCGCGCTGCGCGGGGAAGGGATCCATGGGGCCGGGGTAGTTGCCGTACTCGTCGGGCTCGCCCTGCGGCGCGTCGCCGTGGCGCTTCCACGAGCCAATATGCACCTCGTAGATGTTGAGCGGCTGCGACATGTGGTTGTGGCCAGCGCGGCGCTTGAGCCATGCGGCGTCGTTCCACTTGTAGCCATCGAGGGTCCACAGCACGCTCGCGGTACCCGGAGGGCATTCGGCCTTAAAGGCATACGGATCGGCTTTGTAGAGCTTCTCGCCCTCGTTAGTCTCGATGAGATATTTATAGAGCTGGCCCTGCTCGGCGCCAGGAATAAAGCCTTCCCAAATAGCGCTCGTATGCACGGGCACCAGCGGGTTGGCTTGCTCATCCCAATTGTTGAATTCACCGATAACGTGGACGCTCTTAACGTCGGGTGCCCAAACGCAAAAACGCCAGCCGCGCGTGCGCTGCTGCGTGTCGGGATGCGCACCCATCTTTTCCCAGCTGCGCTCCCACATTCCAATGCCAAACAGGTAGACATCGTCCTTGGAGAGCTCCGGTGCGTGCGGAGCCGGTTTACGGGTTGCGGGCTTTTTAGCCGTTGGCTTTAGCTTTGTATCGCTCACGTTTGATCCCATCATGACGCGGCAGCGTGTTGCCTTGGTGACTAGATGCGAAAGGTCCAAGGCTGCACGAATCGAAGGGACGGCGAAGTTTCTGTGATTCGTTCCACCTCGCGTGCTCGGTGGAACTTTCGGCAGAAACTACGATAACACCTGTACGTTAGTTTTATGAACGAAAGCGGATTTGCGGAGGCGTTTAATCGGTAAGCGACATGTTTATACCACTGGCAGAATTGCCATGGTAAAACTCTTGACAGTTTTACCAATTTGGGTTTCAAAATTGTTTGGTTGACGTTTGGTAAAACGTTTTTAGCAGGATGTTTACCATTTGATATCGAAAGGTTCGTTTATGTCCCATACCGCCGCTCCCAAGGTTGCTTTTATTTTCGATTGCGACGGCACACTGGTTAATAGCACCCCCGTTTGGGCCTATGCCCAGCCCGAGTTATTGCACCGCCACGGTGTCGACGTGACGGTCGACGATTTTGCCCAGTTTGAGCATCTTTCGCTGGAGGATGAGTGCCAGGCCTACCACGACACGTGGGGCATTGGCGCGAATGGCAAGGAGCTGTATCGCGAGCTGAGCGACATCCTGATCGATGGCTACTCCAAGGTGCCGCCGCGCGAGGGCCTGCTTGCATTTTTGAAGCAGGCGAAGGAGGCCGGTATTGCCATGTGCGTTGCCACGTCCACGCCGGCCGAGCTGGTTACGTCTGCGCTTGCGGGCGCCGGGCTCGATGCCTACATGGAGTTTATTACCACGACGGGCGAGGCGGGGCGCTCCAAGCAGTTCCCCGACGTATACGAGCTGGCGCTGCGCCACCTAGAGGAGCGCCACGGGCACCAGTTTGATCGCGCATGGGTGTTTGAGGACGCCGTCTTTGGCCTAAAGAGCTCTGGCTCCGCCGGCTTTAAGCGCGTGGGTATTTATGACCCGCACGGCCGCATGAAGCGCGACGATGTACGCGCCAACTGCGATATCTTTATCGACAGCTATGCGGAGCTGGATTTGGATCGCGTTCTTGCGTATGAAGGTTAGGCGAGGGCCGTGGCTTGCAAAGTACTAGTGGTCTGCGGCTCGCCCGTGGTGGCGAGCGCGGATCTGTTGCGCCGCTTAGCAGGGGAGTGCGATCACGTCATCGCCGTGGACCGCGGACTCGACGCGCTGCTGGGCGCCGGCCTGAGCTGCGATGTATATGTAGGGGACGCCGATACGGTGAGCGATGCAGGTCGCGCGTTGGTCGATGCCGCCACCGACTTTGAAGTTGAGCGCCATGACCCGTACAAGGACTATACCGATCTGGCGCTGGCGCTCGATTCCGTCCGTCGTCGCTGGCCGGGTGCCGAAGTGGTTGCGACTTGCGCCACGGGCGGCCGTCCGGACATGGCGCTTTCCGTACTGGGGTTGCTTGCAGGCTACGATGACGCCCCTGTCTGGATTGCTGAAGATGAGACCACGGCCCGCATCCTGCACGCAGGCGAATCGTGGACCATCGAGGGCTCCGAAGGCAAGACGTTCTCCATAATCGCAATCGCCCCCAACACCGAGGCAAGCGAACACGGACTAGAGTGGGAACTAGATCACGCCCCGCTGGGTTTGTTGGCCGACACGGGCATCAGCAACGTCGTCAGGGGTACGGCCAAGATCCAAGTCCATACCGGCACCGCCATCGCTTACCTCTACAAGTGAGGTCTATCGCATCAGGGTTTTATCGGGACGGTGGATAGAAATAAGCGCTCGAAGAGTGATTATTTCTATCCACCGTCCCAGGAAAACCCGTAAGTAAGAGATTCAACCCAAAAAAGTCCTTGCATCAAAGAAAGTCTTCCCCTATAGTATCTCCTCGTCACGGGGGCGTAGCTCAGCTGGGAGAGCGCTTGACTGGCAGTCAAGAGGTCAGGGGTTCGATCCCCCTCGTCTCCACCATCGTGAATGCAAAGGCCTTCGGTATTCCGAAGGCCTTTTTTCATGCCAAAACACCACGCACCACAAACCCCACCTACACCAACAAAAAGTTGCACAATTTATTTCCCATGTCTGTACATAGTTTGTTAGACACACTCAATTACCAGTGCAGCTCGCTGCTCCATTTGGGATTCAGGAACGTCTCTAATCACCGCTTGCAGCCCAATAACCTGCATCAATGTGAACAACATCCCAAAACAACCCCATTGAACACGCTAAATTGACGAAATGTTGTCCGCCATTAGCCAAATCAGTTTTGCTACCAGCTTGTGCTAGGATGCTTAA
>CABUSE010000145.1 GCA_902494135.1 uncultured Collinsella sp.
GACAAGTACCTCTTCCTTAAGGCAAACCCCAATATCGTCCTGATGGATACGACGGTTATCGCGGCGAGCCCGGTGCGCCTGACGGTTTCCGGTATGGGCGATGCGCTCGCAACCTACTTCGAGGCCCAGGCAACGCACGATGCCGACGGTGGCACCTGCGCTGGCGGCAAGGGCGGCATGGCCGGTCTGGCGCTCGCCAAGCTCTGCTACGAGACGCTTATGGCCGATGGCGTCAAGGCCAAGGTCGCGCTGGAGAAGGGTGCGCTCACGCCTGCCGTCGAGCATATCATCGAGGCCAATACGCTGCTTTCGGGCATTGGCTTTGAGAGCTCGGGCCTTGCTGCTGCTCATGCCATCCACAATGGCCTGACGATGCTGCCCGAGTGCCACGGCATGTATCACGGCGAGAAGGTCGCCTTTGGCACCATCGTCCAGCTGGTACTCGAGGATGCTCCGACTGAGAAACTCGAGGAAGTCTTGGGCTTCTGCATTGAGTTGGGCCTGCCGGTCACGATGAAGGAGCTTGGCGTTGCCGAGCTTACGCGCGAGCAGGCCATGATTGTTGCCGAGGCCGCCTGCGCGCCCGATGACACCATGTGCAACATGCCGTTTGAGGTGACGCCCGAGATGGTCGCAAACGCCATTCTGGGTGCCGACGCGCTGGGTCACTACTACCTCATGGATGAGTAAATCAAGCTAAAGAAGGGGCAAAGCCAACAGATGGCTTTGCCCCTTTTGCTATGGTGCAAAGGGGTCAGGTTACTTTGCACCAATCGTTGTTTGATGAAGGGCGGATTCTCGTATGGCGCTTCCTATGGTTTATGGCGGTCCCGGCCGGTATGTTCAGGGGCCGGGCGAACTTTCGCGTCAGGGCAGGTATTTGTCATGGTTGGGCTGCGCTGCCTATGTCTTGTTTGACCAGGGCACCGAGGATCGGCTGTGCAGGCAGATCGTCGATGGATTTCTGGACGAAGATCTAAGCGAGCCGTTCTTTAAGATTTATAACGGTCCGTGTACGGAAGAGGCCGTTGTCGGAATGGCCAAGGAAGCCCGGGCCGAGTATTGCGACATGGTGGTGGGCATTGGCGGCGGCAAAATGCTCGATATCGCCAAGGCAGTAGCGTTTTATGCCGAGCTGCCGTTGTGCGTATGTCCCACGGCGGCTTCGATGGACGGTCCGTGCAGCGCGATTTCGGTGCTGTATCACGAGGATGGGTCGTTCGACCGCTACCTGATGCTCGAGAAGAATCCAGATCTGGTCGTGGTCGATACCAACGTGGTCGCGGCAGCCCCGCTGCGTATGACGGTCGCTGGCATGGGCGACGCACTGGCAACGTACTTCGAGGCGCGTTCGTGCGCCGCGGCGCACGGTGCCAACGAGCATGGTGGCGCGCCGGGACACTTGGCCTTGGTAGCGGCACGTGCCTGCTACGACACACTCATGGAGTGCGGCGTCGCTGCCAAGCGCGATCTTAAAAAGGGACGTATATCGACGGCGGTTGAGCGTCTGATCGAGTGCAATATTCTGCTCTCGGGCGTCGGCTTTGAGAGCGGTGGCTTGGCGTTGGCGCATGCCATCGCCAACGGTCTGACGATCCTGCCCGAGTGCAAGGCCATGCATGGCGAGGCCGTGGCATTTGGCCTGGTGGTGCAGCTGCGCCTGGAGCGTGCGCCCGAGCTTAATCAGGTGCTCGAGTTTTGCCAGCGCGTTGGTCTGCCGACGACGCTCGAGGAGCTGGGCCTTGGCGAGATTTCCGATGCCGATCTGCAGGGTGTTGCAAATGCGATCTTTAGAAACGAGCGTAATATGGCCAACGAGCAGGCCAAGGTGACCAAACAAAAGCTCGTGCAGCTCATGTGCGAGGCATAGTTTGGCGCTTGATTGACCTTGTGCAATCGAGGCGGCGATAGGCCATGGACTATTTGCCGCAAAGATGCTCCGCGTGTAATTTGCCCGAGGCACGGGCCGATGGCGTATCATTATCTCTTGCTTGTTTGCACTGCTCAGGGAGGGGCCGCGCATGGCGCAGGAACACGATCTGTTTGATGACATTATCGAGATCAGCAAGGGTTTCGACTTTCTTAAAAACCCGCTTGGCGGTGTGACCGACGCACTCGATCCATCGGCGCCGCAGTGGAATCCTGCCGACTACAAGGAGCGTCCGCGCGGCAACACCATTCCGTGCTTGACCTGCAAAAACGAAAAGAGCGGCTGCACCGCGTGCATGGACGTGTGCCCGGTCAACGCTATCGAGGTCGAGGAAGACGCTATCGAGATCCTCGATACCTGTCGCAAGTGCGGCCTGTGCGCCGCTGCCTGTCCGACCGAGGCGATCATCTCGCCGCGCCTGGCGCCCAAAAACCTGTATGACGACATTGTCTCGGCAGCTACGAGTCACGAGACCGCCTACGTTACCTGCACGCGTGCCCTTAAGCGCATGCCGCGCGAGAACGAGGTCGTCGTTGCCTGCGTGGGCGATATTACGGCCGAGACCTGGTTCTCGGTACTGGCGGACTATCCCAACGTGAGCGTGTACCTGCCGTTGGGCGTGTGCGATAAGTGCCGCAACACCGGTGGCGAGGATATTCTGGGCGAGGCGATTGCGAAGGCCGAGGAATGGTCCGGCACGGGCATGGGGCTGGAGGTCGACCCTAAGAGCCTCAAGTGTCATAAGCGCCGCGAGTACGAGCGCAAGGAGTACATGGAAAAGATCGCCCGCACGACGGGCTTGACCGTGACCAAGCTCAATCCGGCGACGGCGGCGCTCGCCTCGGTGACGCAGAAGCTCAAGGCTCATCGCCATCAGATTACCCAGCTGGAGCGTACGCTCAACACCATGTGCGGCACCACGACGACCAAGCGTCGCCGTTCGCTCACGCACGGTCGACAGCTGGTGCTCTCAACGCTGCAAAACCACCCCGAGCTTGCCCAAAACATGCAGGTGAGTACGCCGGAGTGCGACTTTGACAAGTGCACGTCGTGCGGCGAGTGCGTCAATGTATGTCCCACGTTCGCCTGCGATTTGGTGGGAAGCGGCCGCTTTGCGTTGGAGTCCACGTATTGTTTGGGCTGCGGTGCCTGTGTCAAGGTGTGCCCTGAGCATGCGCTCAAGTTGGTTGAGCACGACGCGTCCAATCTGGTCGTCGTCGATCCCGAAGCCGAGGAAAAGGCCGCCCAGAAGGCGAAGGCCCACGAAGAAGCCCAGAAGGTCAAGGCCGAGGCAAAGGCCAAGCTCGACAAGATGCTCGATCAGGTGGAGAAGCTCGCGGACTAGTCAGCGACCCCTATCTCTGCTTCATTCGTGCCGCCGTGGCGTCCGGGTTCGCCCAGATGCTGCGGCGGCGCTATACTTATGCAGTTTGAAATGCTTGTACCAAA
>CABUSE010000146.1 GCA_902494135.1 uncultured Collinsella sp.
CGCTGCGACGCGGAAATCGCGCGCCGTTGCCGCGCCCCGCAGTGCCCGCTTCCCCCGAGAACAATTATCAGTGCAGGTAAACGGCTTGCCGATTTTCGGAAAACCCAGGTATGGTCAGCCCCTACGGGTAAAACGTAGTAGAAAGGCCGTTTTCGTGGCGCGGCCCCAAAACAGCCTTTTGGGACGGGTGGTATCCTTGGTAGCCCTGTGCTGCAAACGCACCTTAAACGCAAGGAGTCCCATGGATCTTATCGCCCAGCTCGCCCGCGAGCTCAACCTTAAGGCCGCCAACATCGAAGCGGCCGTCAAGCTCATCGACGAGGGCAACACCATCCCCTTTATCTCGCGCTACCGCAAGGAAGCCACGGGCGGCATGGACGACGTCGCCCTGCGCGCACTCGACGAGCGCCTGTCCTACCTGCGCAATCTTGAGCAGCGCAAGGAAGACGTCATCCTGCTCATCGATGCCCAGGGCAAGCTCACGCCCGAGCTCGAGCAACAGATTCGCGAGGCCACGCAGCTCCAACGCGTCGAGGACCTCTACAAGCCCTACCGCAAAAAGCGCATGACCCGAGCGCAGAAGGCACGCGAGGCAGGCCTGGAGCCGCTCGCCAACATGATCATCATGCAGGCTTCGGCCAAGGGTAGCGCGCTCGACGCTGCCGTGGCATACGTCAACGAGGAGTCCGGCTTCGACACGCCCGAAAAGGCGCTTGCCGGCGCCGCCGACATCGTGGCCGAGACGGTGGCCGAGGACCCCGAGAACGTCGCCGACCTGCGTGCCTTTACGCAAAACACCGCCGACATCGTCGTCGAGGCCACCGACCCCACCGAGAAGACCCCCTACGAGCCGTACTACAGCTATGACGAGCCGCTGCGCCGTATTCCCAACCACCGCGTGCTGGCTATCGACCGCGGTGAGCGCGAGGGCAAGCTCCGCGTGCGCGTGAACGTCGACGGCGCTGCCGCCACGGCGCGCCTCGGCAGCCGCTGGCCCCGTCGCCAGGGCGTGTTCGCGCCCGTCTTTGACGCCGCTATCGCCGACGGCTACAAGCGCCTCATGGCCCCCTCGCTGGAGCGCGAGGCCCGCGCCAAACTCACCGTTCGCGCCCAGACCGAGGCCATCAATGTCTTTGCCAAGAATCTCGAGGGCCTGCTCTCGGCGCGCCCCGCGCGCGGCGCCCGCGTGCTCGCGCTCGACCCGGGCTACCGCACCGGCTGCAAGGTCGCCGTCATGGACGAGACCGGCAAGCTGCTCGACCACGGTGTGGTCTACCCCACCAAGCCGCGCCACGACGTCGCCGGCACCAAGCGCGAGCTCGCCCGCCTCGTCAAGAAGGACGGCGTCAACACCATCGTCATCGGCAACGGCACCGCCAGCCGCGAGACCGAGGAAGTCGTCTCGGAGTTCATTGCCGAACAGGCGCCCGGGCTGCGATACACCATCGTCAACGAGGCGGGCGCGTCGGTGTACTCCGCCTCCGAGCTCGCGAGCCAGGAGTATCCCGACCTGGACGTCACCGTGCGCGGCGCCATGAGCCTGGGCCGCCGCCTACAGGACCCGCTGGCAGAGCTCGTTAAGATTCCGCCCCAGTCCATCGGCGTGGGCCAGTACCAGCACGACCTTGACCAGGCCGAGCTCTCGCGCACCCTGGGCCACGTGGTGGAGGACGTCGTCAACCGTGTGGGCGTCGACGTGAACACCGCGAGCGCAAGCCTGCTGGGATACGTATCGGGCATCACGCCGAGCGTGGCCAAAAACATCGTGGCCTACCGCGAGGAAAACGGTGCCTTTACCGATCGCCGCCAGCTCAAGAAGGTCCCCAAGCTGGGACCCAAGGCATATCTCAACGCCGCGGGTTTCCTGCGCATCAGCGGCGGCAAGAACCCGCTCGACGCGACAAGCGTCCACCCCGAGAGCTACGAGGTGGCCACATCCGTCTTGGAGCGCGCAGGCGTTAAAGCAAGCGAGCTCAGTCGCGGCGGCGTGCCCGACATCGAGTGCCGCCTGGGCAGCATCTCGGCGCTGGCAAGCGACCTGGACTGCGGCACCCTGACGCTCATCGACATTGTCAACGAGCTCAAGAAGCCCGGCCGCGACCCGCGCGACGACGCACCCGAGGTGGTCTTTAGCCGCTCAGCGCTTTCCATCGATGACCTGGAACCCGGCATGGAGCTCAAGGGCACGGTGCGCAACGTCGTCGACTTTGGCGCGTTCGTCGACGTGGGCGTGCACCAGGACGGCCTCGTGCACATCTCCAAACTGGCCAACCGCTTCGTCAAGCACCCGAGTGATGTCGTGCGCGTCGGCGACACGGTCAAGGTGTGGGTCGAGAAGGTCGATCGCGACCGCAAGAAGATCTCCCTCACCATGGTGCAGGGCAAATAAACCGCCCAAAGCAAGGGTCCCCCCTCTCGCGACGTGCAAAATCGCGAGTATTCTGCAAATTCCGCCGTTCCGGACGCCCCTCAGAGGCAATAAAGTCAAAAACAGCCCCCGTTTTAGCGTCGTCAGAGCTAAAACGGGGGCTGTTCCGTGCTTCGGTTAACTGGTAAAAGCCTTTACCTTGCTGAATACTCGCGATTTTGCACGTCGCAGGCGGGGGTACCTTTGCCTACGGCAAGATATGGAAGCCAAGCAAGGCGATATCCTTGGCAAAGCCGCGCACGGTATCGAGCGAGACCTCGTACGGGTCACGGCCGATGTTCTTGCGCTTGGCCAGGATGCTGTTGGGCACCGTGATGATCTGGCAACCGCAGGCCTCGGCCTGGTAAATATTGATGAGCTCGCGTGTGGACGCCCACAGGACCTCGCAGTTGGGCTTGGCGGCGGCCTTCTTGACCGACTCCGTCATAAACGGAATGGGGTCGACGCCGGTATCGGCGATACGGCCAGCAAAGAGCGAGATGATGGACGGCGTCTCGGCGTCAACGGCCTCGACCATCTCATCGACTTGCTCGGGCGTAAAGATGGTGGTGACGTTGACCTTGATGCCGTCGGCGGAAAGTTTGCGCACCAGCTCGGCGGTGGACTCACCCTTGGTGGTCACGCACGGAATCTTGACGTAGACGTTCTCGGCCCAGGTAGCGATCTCGCGCGCCTCGACCTCCATGGTCTCGACGTCGTCGACAAAGACCTCAAACGACACGGACACATCGGTGATGTGGGCCAGGACCTCCTTGGCAAACGCGCGGTAATCCGTCACGCCGCCCTTCTTCATAAGGGACGGGTTGGTCGTGAAACCCTGAACGTTGCCGTTCTCGTACATGTCGAGCATGCCCTCGAGGTTTGCACCGTCAGCGAACAC
>CABUSE010000147.1 GCA_902494135.1 uncultured Collinsella sp.
GGTCGGCGGCAAGATCAAGACCATCTCGGTCGCCGAGGAGTTCGCTCAGGCCATCTCCGCCGTTTACCACGAGGAGCCCGTCTCCACGCTCGTCGGCGGCGACTTCGCGCTGTAATCCAGCGTGCATCTCATCATCTTTGGTGTTTTTAAAGGGTCGGAAGCTCGCTTCCGACCCTTTTTCTACCCCTCGACAACCTTCCCTGGACAATTAGTTCAGATACGTATTTTTTAAAGCTCCAAAGGCCGTTCTGAGCCTTCTGAGCTCCCCGGCGAACGCCATACTGCCCAAAGCTCATCGCTTTCGAGTACGACCGCCGCATATTTACCCTCAAATCGCCCTCGAAAGCCCTTAGAAACGCCTCGAACGCCCGCCGTCTTATACGTATCTGAACTAACTGTCCAGTAGCTATCGTCAACCTTCGCGGCAGAGCTCAATTTCCTGCAATCCCCTCAACCGATTCCACCGATTTCATAACACCCAGCCGTTCATGGCGCGCAGCGCCCCGCTGAGCGAAAAGAACGGTATGGCGGTCGCATTCTGCCGCCAACTTAGTACGTTATAGCTATGACGACCGTGATTTCACATCTCTCCGCCCTCCGCGCAATTCGTCGCGCACGACGGGCGTACTCTGCCCTACCCTGGGACTCCGTTGATAGCGAACAGCAAGCACAGGCCTTGGCTGGCTGCATTCCCAACAATGACGCGATAGACTTTGGCGCACTTTCGATACTCGACGCCTGGAATGAAGATGATTCCGAACTGCTCGATCTTCTCGTTTCAAACGAAGACAACAGGCGCCCCGACAAGCGACTTCTTCAGCATATTCTCTCCACTCCTCTTCCTGAAGGTGCAATTATGCACGTCGAGGCCGACATCTACGCAACGTCTCCTGCCATGACAGCCATGCTTTGTTCCAAAAATGAATCAGTCGCCAAAACCTTGATGCTCCTTATGGAGCTGCTCGGAACCTACTCCCTTCCTCCCGGGGCAACATACCCCATTGCCTATGACGACATCTGGCCCAAGGGCGATGACTACGAAGCGATGGACGACCTCGATTGCCGGGGCGACCAGTCGGCGACCGAACAGCAGAACGAAACCCGCTACGAACAGGCACACTACAAATGCGAGCCCGCCACGACCATCGAAGATCTCGAGACTGTTGCACAGCTTGCCAAAAGCAGCTCATACACCTCGTTTCGCACGGCAGTCAAGCTCGCCCGACCCGGATCTGCATCCCCAGCCGAATCCCTAATGTTTGCCGTTCTCGGAGCGCCCATGCGCTTTGGCGGATTCGGATGTTGCAGCCTGCCCATGGGAGGCCTGCTACTCAACTATCGAATCGACTTCGACACTCTTGCGGTCAACATGTCCTCCGGCATCCCTTACGCCATCTGCGACCTATATTGCCCGGCCGCCGGAGTCGACAACGAATACAACGGAATTGGGCATGAGCTTCAAAACGCTCGCATCCACGATGGCAATCGAAATAATGGCCTCAAGGCAATGGGCATCCACGTCCTGGTTATCAATCGCGACCAAATGAAAGACCTTGTTGCACTCGAAGCCTTCGCCCAAACGATGCATCGACTCGCGGGAGTCCGATTCCGATACCGTATCAAGGGCTATCGCAAGCGTCAGGCCGCTTGGTTCAACGCCCTGCGGGCCGGAATCGGCCTTGCGCCGGTCTAAACGGCGAATCACCCGTGCACCGTCGAGCAGGGCTGGACAGTTAGTTCAAATACGTATAAATGGACACATTGAATTAGGCTGTTTTGCAGTTATCTCTATACCATTCGCCCGATTTGAAGGCAGGGTAGACTTCAAAACAGCGTCATATGGACTAACTAAAGCTCCAAAACAACGTATCGGCATTGAATTGAGCACTTCGAGTCCTCAGAACTTATACGTATCTGAACTAACTGTCCACCTCGATTTCGACGGCCGTCCAAACGCCCTCAAATAACCTCAATTGCCCTCCATTTGACAGCGGCAACAGGGTCGCTCACCATAGCAGGCGACAAATCAACGAAAGGATGAACATGGCAGCTGCACAGCCGCTTAAGATTCGCATGGTTGCCGGACTTGGCAACCCTGGCGATGAGTATGCCGAGACCCGCCACAACGCTGGCTTCAAAGCGATCGACGAGTTGGCCCGTCAGGCCGGCGTCACGTACTGGAAAAACCAGGCCGGCGCCGAGGTCGCGCTCATCAACATCAACGATCCCGAGGAAGAGGGCGGTAAGCGCCAGATTGTACTGGTCAAGCCGCAGTCGTATATGAATACCTCGGGTGGCCCCATCTCCAAGCTCTGCCGCGAGTACAAGATCAAGGCCGAGGAGCTGCTCGTAATCCACGACGAGCTCGACATTCCCGCCGGCGACGTACGTGTTAAGGTGGGCGGTGGCCACGCCGGTCACAACGGCCTGCGCTCCATCATCGACAAGATGGGCAGCCGCGACTTCAGCCGCATCCGCACCGGCATCGGCAACCCTCCCGGCAAGATGGCCGTCGCCGACTACGTGCTTAAGCAGCTGCGCGCCCGCGAGGCCGAGGATTTCCAGGACACCTGCGCCCGCGCCGCAGATGCCGCCGGTCTGGCAATCGTGCACGGCGTGATCCATGCCCGCGACCACGTCAACGGCGCCGCCTCCGCCAACGGCAAGCACTAAAACCTATCATTTAGGGATAGGTTTATTTTGGCAGGTTTTAACTGCGGAAACGCCGCAGCGGCCGCATCGCAATAAACCGCGCACCGCCATACACACATAGCACCCCAAAGGGGGCCGACCTCATTGCAACCCGAGGCTGGCCCCTTTGCCGTTTTACCCGATAAAACCTGCCAAAATAAACCTCTCCCCCTTTGGTAGGCCAAAGTGGATAAACCCTGCTCCCAACCGCCGAAGACACACGTAAGTGACATGTCCATGAGGGTATAATTTGCACCGTATGTCTGCACAACGCCTGTGCACGTACGGTTTTATTCGGGCTACCGTCCATTTCCGTGGAGGCACGGTTCGGCGGCCCTAACAAGAGAGGGGTTCTATGTATAAGATCCTGGAGAAGATGCAGTTCTCGGAGAAGGTGTTCAAGTTCCGCATCGAGGCGCCCGCAATCGCCAAGCATGCGCACGCTGGACAGTTCCTCATGGTCCGCGCCAACGAGACGGGCGAGCGCGTCCCGTTTACCCTGGCCGGCTGGAACGGTGACGAGGGCTGGGTCGAGTTCATCTTCATGGTGATCGGCAAGACCACCGAGATGCTTTCCACCTACGAGGCCGGCGAGTCGCTGCGCGA
>CABUSE010000148.1 GCA_902494135.1 uncultured Collinsella sp.
CAGGCAAGGGGACTGCCGCAGGCGCGGATGAGCGCTTGGACCACGGGAGAGGCCGAAGCGCGCAGGGCCACGGTGTCGTCGGCAGCGCGCATAAAGGTCGGCACGCAGGGGGCTGCCTTGACCACGATAGTCAGGGCTCCCGGCCAGCATCGTCGCGCGAGTACGCGGGCATCTTCCGGGATATCCACGCCATAGCGGTCGAGTGCTTCGACGCCATCGACCAGCCAAGCGACGGTTTGCGTGAGCTCACGTTGCTTGAGAGTGAAGATACGGCGATAGCCGGTGCCGAGCGCAGGAACTGCGGCGCCATTGACGGCAGCCTGCGGATCGCGCGGCCACGATGGGAATTCGCTTGTATCTTGGGGCACGGCGTCCGAGAAGGCGTTGACTGCCACGGCAACACCGTAGACGGTCTCGGTCGGAATCAAGGCCAGGCCGCCGCGGCCGAGCACCTCGGCCGTGCGCTCGACGGCAAGCCGATGCGGCTCGCGCGTTCCCTCGTATACCCGATAGACCGTCTGCATGTGTATGCCAGCCCCTTACGCTCCGGTGCAAGTTTGTTTACTGTGGGGCATTCTCGCACGAAACATTCAACCTATTTGCCCAGAGCGCATGTTGGTTTGGTGAGCGGCTCTAGTAGTCGGTGAAAGTGAGGGGGTTAATTGAAGATTTTTAGCGCGCAAGCGTAACGGTACGATCGGGAAACTCGATGCTTGCAACCAGTTTTCCGCCGAGGCTCTCTGCGTACCTGCTCAGCGTGTCGAGCCTCATCGAACCCAACTCCCCACGCTCGAGCTCGGATACACGTTTTTGAGAAACGCCCATCGACTGGGCGACCGACGCCTGTGTTAGATCTTTTAACCTGCGAATCTGAGCAAGCTTATAGGCTTCGATACGATCGCGAGTCCTCTCCTGCTCGGCGGTAATGGAGTCGCGTGTTATCCCGCGAGATTCCATATACTCATGCAGTTCCATCTCGATCGAGCCTCCTTACGTGGCGACGGTATATTTGCTCGGCCCTTGGAATGTTGATCGCATACCAACCGTTCCATTTTGCCCTTGACGATCCCGCTCGCGACTTATCACCCGCCAATAGCAATACCGCCTGGCGCTTGGGGTCAAAGGCGAAGAGGATGCGAATCACCTGCCCACCACACGACGTCACTCTCAGCTCCTTTAAATGATGAAGCTTCGAGCCCTTTACGCGGTCAACCAGCGGACGACCAAGGCTGGGACCTTCCTTCTCGAGCACCAAAAGGTCTGCATAAATCTGCTTCAGCGTAGCTTCATCCTGCTCATCAAGCCAAGGTTCAATGTAATCAAGCACGATACGGTACCGATACAGCTGATTTGACATACCTTTCTCCTTCTATAGTAGAAGTTTTACGGTATATTGCAAGGACAAATTTGCGCAAATGTCTATTTGTTCAGCTTAAATACGCTGTTTGGGCTCGGTGACGATGGCTCGGACGATGCGGGGGCGATCGGTGAGGTCGCGGACGATGCGCACGTCCGAGAGACCCGCCTGGCGGCAGAGCTCGGCGGCGGCGTCGAGGGCACCCTCGTAGAGCTCGCAGGCAAACAGGCCGCCGGCGCGCAGCATGTAAGGCGCCGCATTGAGCAGGCGGCGGAAGATATCGAGGCCGTCGGCGCCGCCCTCAAGCGCCAGGTCGGGCTCGAAGTCCTTGACCTCGTGCGGCAGTGAGCGCATGACGTCGGTCGGAATGTAGGGCGGATTGGAGACAAGCACGTCGAACGTGCCCCACTCTTCGCGGGGAATGGAACTCACCAGGTTCGTGAGACTAAAGGCGACCTCGTCGTACGTGAGGCCAAGCGCATCGCGGTTTTTGGTGGCCAAATCGATAGCGCGCGGCTCGATATCGGTGGCGGTGCAGGTAACGTGGCCGCGGCGCTCCCAGGCAAGGGAGAGCGAAATGCAGCCCGTGCCGCAGCCGACCTCGAGAACGCGGGCGATGCGGGGCTCGGCTGGGGCAGGCGAAGCGGCATCCTGAGCTGAAGCCGTCTCCTGGTCGGCACCCTCGATGGCGATGCCGTATTCGTCGAGCTCGGGCTCGGCGGCTTCCGCGGCTTCGGCTTCTGCTGCCTGCGCGGCGGCTTCCTCGGCCTCGCGGTCGGCCAGTTCCTCGGCATAGGCGCGACTGCCCAGCACATCGCCGCCCAGCGCCGCCTCGTCGGCGGCCGTCAGGTTGGCGGCACGGCGCTCGGCGGTCGCGCGTTCGTCTGCCAGCGCGGCCTCAGCCTTGCGTGCCTCCTCGACCTCATCGTTCCAAGGCAGCTCAACACGCTGACGGGCAGCAGCCTCGGGGCTCAGCACCTCGGCATCCAGATAATTGAGGACTTCCTCGACGAGCATCTCGGTCTCGGGACGCGGAATGAGCACGCCGGGGGCGCACGTGACGTCGATCATGCGAAACTGCGTGCTGCCGGTGATGTACTGCAGCGGTTCACCTTTAGCGCGACGAACAACGGCCGCGTGCATGGTCTCGAGCTGAGCCGCGTTAAGCGTCTCGTCCATGCGCATATATAAGTCGATGCGTGCCAAACCCGTGGCAGCGCAGAGCAGCCACTCGGCAGAAAGACGGGGGTGCTCCTCGCCGCGCTCGGCCAGGTACTCCTTGGTCCACTCGAGACAACGCTTGATGGTCCAAATCTCGTTTGCCATGGGGCCCTCCCCTCTTAAGCGCCGGACGGCGCGCGAATGTCGGAGCAGATTGTACGCGAGGGCGGCACGCGGCAAGGGACGATTGGAAGCGATTATCGAGAATCAGCCCAGAATTTTGCTTGAATCGCAATCGAAGTGTTCATTCGTCGACGTCTAAATCTGCATCCGTCAAGCTTTTGGCAAGGTTGACCCAAAACTGACCAATATCTAACCAAGAACTTGCCACATCACTTGACGCGCGACGCATCAAAAAATGACACGCGACTTCTTGGACGATTTTTTGAGCATTATTTTCGATAGCAGATGAATGCCGCTAATTTCTTTGAGCAGGTAGCCGGCTTAATGGCCATCAAAGCCGATTAAATAACATCTCAAAGCAATGTACCCAACCTAGTCATTTAAGAACGTCCCCAATGACTACATCTAAGGCGCCGCAGGTTGAGCATACCGCATCCGGAGCAAGGCAACACCGCAGGTAGAGGACGGACAGCGAGCGGGTCGCATTTGAGACAAGGTGACGTGAAACGAAAGGGCGCTGACCTTCTGGTCGCGCCCTTGAAGTTGAACGTCAGATTGTCCAAATGCGGCCCGCGCAGCGTCG
>CABUSE010000149.1 GCA_902494135.1 uncultured Collinsella sp.
GGCCCCAACATCAAGCCGTGGCCCGCGATGGAGCCTCTCGGCGACGACATCCTGCTCAAGGTGTGCTCCAAGATCATGGACCCGGTCACCACGACCGACGAGCTCATTCCCTCGGGCGAGACGAGCTCCTTCCGCTCCAACCCGCTGGGTCTGGCCGAGTTTACGCTCAGCCGTCGCGACCCTGCCTACGTGGGCCGCTCCAAGGAGGTCGACGCGGTGGAAAAGCGCCGCGTTGCCGGCGAGGCAGCGGGCGACCTGGTGGCACTCGATGCCGAGCTTGCCAGCGTGTTTGAGGCGCTGGCCGGCGCGGGTGTCGCGGCCGATGCCAAGGCGACTGAGTACGGCTCCATGCTCTATGCCAAGAAGCCCGGTGACGGTTCTGCCCGCGAGCAGGCCGCGAGCTGCCAGCGCGTAATTGGCGGCCTGGCCAACATCGTCCACGAGTACGCCACCAAGCGCTATCGCTCCAACGTGATGAACTGGGGCATGGTGCCCTTCCAGATGGAGGCCGAGCCCAGCTTTGAGGTGGGCGACTACGTCTTTGTGCCGGGTATCCGCGCCGCGCTCGATGGCGACCTGAAGGGCATCGCCGCCTACGTGGTGCGCGCCGATGGTGCGGTCGAGCAGATTGAGCTCTACATTGCCGATATGACGGCAGAGGAGCGTGCCATCGTCAAGGCTGGCTGCCTGATCAACTACAACAAGTTCAAGGCAGCTGCCGAGTAACGCACTTAATTGTCCGCCCGGGGCCACACCTTTCCCTCGTGCTCACGCGCTTCGCGAGGGTCGCCCGAGGGAAAGGTGTGGCCGGGGCTACCGCGACGTTCTCGTTGGGTCTTGAGGGGCGCTAATAATTGACCGGGACCACCACAAAGTTGCCTGCCCGGCGGGACCTTATTTCGATGGGGTCCAGGTTATTTCATCGTCAAATAGCCAAGTGCGTGACGAGCCACTGTTGCGCGCTGTCTGCGGATCGGGCTCGCAAGTTTGTTCGTAGGCATCTTCGGTACACCGATCCATAAAATCGACGACTGCCGTCTGGTCGCCCTCCATGACGTAGATTACGTCGCCATCCGAGATATAGACCCCCGGTCCTTCATTGTCCACGTAGCCGGGGTCGTATGAGACGTTGCACAATCTGCTCCCGTTTGCCGCATCGAGCTCAAGGGTCGAATAATACCCGCCAACCATTTGGCCATTCTTGGCTCGATATATTGCGGCGCCGTACCATCGCTTAAACGTCTTGCCTTTGAGTAAACTGGTTGCCTTGCCGATAAGCTGCTCATCTTGGGTATAGCGCGTGGCTCCAAGTTCGATTCGGGGATAGTTACTGACCCCAAGCGCTGCGGGCGTACCGTCGAAATCGACGGTGATTGAATCGGGTTTGATGATATCGGTGAGGATTTCGATGGGGTAGCTTACGGTTTCAACCGCCGCCTGCGTTGCCGAGGCAGGGAGAAATGCGAGATAGATAATGCCCACGCCGACTGCGGTAATTGCAAACGCTAAGACGAGCAGGCCGATATAGGTGGAGCGTTTCATGGCGGGTACCTCGCAAACAGTATGCATTCATTAAGATAAGTGATACCAGCTTACGACAATATTCAAAAGAAAGCGATCGGTCGAAATGACGGGGCGAAAAGGCCCTATTGGGCTTCGATTTGACCTCTAATAGAAGTATTTGCCCCACTCATTCTGGGCGTGAGGTCAATAATTGAGTCCACGAGTTTTGAGCGATACTCTTCTCACTAAACTCACTATTTTCACTATAAGCACTATAAATACGATAGGGGGACGACGAGAACAATGTGACGTGCGATAGCTAAGCCGTTTAAGCCGGACTTTGACCTTGAATCTCTGCCTCTATCTGTGCGAACGGGCTATTGTCGGTTCTCGATTCCATCGCTGCGTTCTCGTTGGGTCTTGAGGGACGCTAAGAAATGGACTTGCTTGATGCCGCCTCTGTTATCGGGGCGGCTTCTTTTTGTCGAAAACCGCCACAAAGGGGACAGGCGCCTTTGTGGCGGCTCGATTTGTCTAAATCTGTAACACCTTGGCCGCTAAAAGTGGGCCTGGTGTTACAGATTTAGATTTTCGATTCGGGTGTCTTCTGTTCGTCTCGATTTGTAACAGATAGAGCTCTATTTGCCGAGTAGATGTTACAGATTGAGACAAACGGGTGCCGCTGAACAATTCGTCTCGATTTGTAACATCTGGAGCCAGAAACGGTCGATAGATGTTACAGATTGAGACGGTAGCGCACCTGTGCGGCGGCGGGCCGACATCTTTACCCCTATCTTTCAATCACTCAGAAAATCTTATATATAGAGACTTAGATTTGTGTATAAGATCGCGCAAAGCTGGCAACAATACTTCTCGAACAACGTGAAGCCGCCCCGTAGGGCGGCCACCCCAAGAGAGGTGATTCCATGAGAATCGATAAGCTAGCAATGACGTCGCGCGAGGCGCTGCAGACCGCCATGAGCACGGCTGCCGACGCGCAGGCCGGCGCGGTGGAGCCGATTCACCTGCTGTCCGCCCTGCTCGGTGCCGGCGAGCGCAATATCTCCGTGATCATCGAGCGCATCGGTGCCGACCCGGCTCAGCTCGCACGCTCCACACAGGATGCCATCGACCACGCGCCCAAGGTTTCGGGCGAGGGCCAGCAGATGGGCCTGTCCAACGAGCTCGTCCGCGTCATCGAAAAGGCCGAGAAGAAGGCCACCAAGATGGGCGACAGCTTTGTGGTGACTGAGCATCTGCTGATGGCGCTTGCCGAGGACAAGGGCGAGGCGGGCCGCGTACTGCGCGACGCCGGCGTCACCAAGGAGCGCATCGAGCAAGTCTACGAGGAGCTGCGTGGCGATGACCGTGTGACGTCTGCCGAGGACAAGACCCAGTTTGAGGCGTTGGAGCAGTACGGTCGCAACATCTGCGATCTGGCCCGCGCCGGCAAACTCGATCCGGTCATCGGTCGTACCGACGAGATCCGCCGTACCATCCAGGTCCTGTCCCGTCGCACCAAGAACAACCCCGTGCTCATCGGTGAGCCGGGCGTCGGTAAAACGGCTATCGTCGAGGGTATCGCCCAGCGTATCGTGGCCGGCGACGTGCCGAGCACGCTGCGCGACCGCGACCTCATCGAGCTCGACATGAGCGCACTGGTCGCCGGCGCCAAGTACCGCGGCGAGTTCGAGGACCGCTTGAAGGCCGTGCTCAAGGAAGTGCAAAAGTCCGAGGGCAAGGTCATCCTGTTCA
>CABUSE010000150.1 GCA_902494135.1 uncultured Collinsella sp.
GTGGTAGCCCGTACCAGATTCGAACTGGTGATCTCCGCCTTGAGAGGGCGGCGTCCTAAACCGCTAGACGAACGGGCCACATGACATCTGCACTGCCGTGCTGCGGGGTAATATATTACGGGACAAAAAACGTCAGCGCAAGAAGAAATTCCAAATTGCCGAAAAATTGTCGGCAGGTTATGGAACACGCAGGTAAACTAGGTAGCTAATTCAAGTTGAGATGGACCAAAAGAGCTTCGCGATCGTTGGGAATGTTGTCTTCGATCACGGCGTCGAGGGCGGAGTTGAGAAGCTGCCCCAGTTCCGGCCCGGGCTTGACTCCAGCACGGATCAGGTCGCCGCCGTTGATGGCGAGCATCTTGAGCGTATAGGGCTCCCCCGCCCTCAGCAGCTCGTGCGCCATCGCGCGCATCTCCTCAATCGTCTCAACGTAATAGAAGCACGATGGGGCCTTGCCAAGCGTGTCAGCACGCTTGAGGTCCATGAGCTCGTCAATCAGGCGGGCCGTGTCGACGCCCTCACCCGAAAGCGCGCGCATCATATTGAGCAGGCAGGAGCGCTCGGGGCGCAGCGGCTTATCGTGATATTTGATGAGCAGGCAAACGTCGCGCACCAGGTCGTGCGAGAGTGCCAGGCGATCCATAATGACGCGCGCTTTCTTGGCGCCGAGCTCGGGATGACCGTAGAAGTGTCCGCTGCCGGCGTGATCGACCGTAAAGCACTCGGGCTTGGAGACATCGTGCAAAAACGCCGCCCACATAAGGCTCGACGATGGCGCGACGCCGTCGCACAGCGCCAGCTCCCCTGCCACCGTCAGCACACGGGCGATATGCTCGTAGACGTTAAACGCATGATAGACACTTCGCTGATCAAACCCGCGACCCGCTGCCAACTCGGGCACAGCGGCGCAGATGAGCTCAGGGTAGCGCAACATGGCGTCTCCCCCGTGACCGGTCGAAAGAATGCCCTCGAGCTCAATACCCACACGCTCACGCGCCACGGCATCGAGCAGCGGCGCGCACTCGGCAAGCGCACGCTTGGTCTCGGGCTCAATCATAAAGTCCAGACGGCAGGCAAAGCGCACCGCACGCAGCATGCGCAGGGCGTCCTCGTTAAAGCGACGCTTGGGATCGCCGACAGCGCGAATCAGCTTGCGCTCCAAGTCACCCTGGCCGTCGTAGCGGTCGACAAGCCCGCGCTCGGGATGCCAGGCCATGGCATTGACGGTAAAGTCGCGGCGCGCCAGATCGTCCTCGAGCGAGGCGGCACGCTCCACACTCTGGGGATGGCGACCATCGGTGTAAAAGCCATCCAGACGGTACGTGGTGACCTCGATACGCTCGCCATCGGAAATAGCCGTGATTCCGCCAAATTTAATGCCCGACTCCACAACCGCGATGCCGGCGGCCTCGAGCGCCGCTTTGGACTCCTGCCACAGGCCGCTACAGCACATATCAACATCGTGGCTGGGGTACCCCATCAGGGCGTCGCGCACCCAACCGCCCACGTACCAAGCCTCAAGACCAGCCGCCTCAAGCGCGCGCAGGACGCACAGGGACGCATCGGACGGTTGAGTACCGTTGAGCGAAACATTGCACATGCCTATGGCCTCCTGCGACTATCAAATTGGCTATCGATTGCGTCTGCAAGAAGTCTAGCAAGAAACAGCCTCCACTGCACACGCAAGTCCGATAAACAAAAACGCATCCGTCCTAGTCTAAGACGGATGCGAAATAATCAAACTATTCAGACAAGGTGCCGGAACTAGCAGACCTGGCGAACCTCGATGTGCTTCTTATATTCGTCCACCTTGGCAAAATCACCCAGACCGGGGCACTCGACCACGTTGGCGCCAGTGGCCATCGAAAGGCGCAGGGCGTCCCCGACGCGCTCGGGGGCGTCGTGCCACACGGACAGGAAGGCAGCGAGCGAGGAATCGCCGGCGCACACCGTCGACAGCAGCTTGACGTCGAAGGTGCGGTTGGCAAACCAGATATGCTCGCCGTTGGAGAAGTACGCACCGGCGCCACCAAGGGTCAGCAGCACGTTCTTGGCGCCCTTGGCGTGCAGCTCGGCCATAGCGCCCTTGACGGACTCGTCGTCGCCACCGCTCACCTTGATGCCAAAGATGTCAAGCAGCTCGTCGTCATTGGGCTTGATCAGCAGTGGCTCCAGAGCAATGAGGTCTGCCAGCTGATGGCTCGAGATGTCGAGGACGAACTCGGCCCCCTTGGCCTTGACACGGCGCAGGACCTCGGCCAAGAAGCCCTCGGAAGTGTTGGGAGGCAGCGAGCCGCTGATGACCAGGCAGGTCATGTCATCGAGCGAATCGATAAGTTCAAACATCTCCTGCTCGTTGGCCTCATTGATGGCGGCACCGGCATTGACCATGTTGTACTCGGTGTCGGGACCGGCGTTGAGGAACACATTGACGCGCGTAATACCGTCGGTCCACACGGGCTTGACGGGCACGCCCAGGGCCTCGGCGCCCTTGACGATGAACTCACCCGAGAAGCCGGCGAAGAAACCCAGGATCGTGGTGTCGACACCATAGTGGTCAAGCGTAAACGAGACGTTGAGGCCCTTGCCGTTGGGCGTGTAGACGGCATTGCGGGTACGCGTGACGGTATTGGCAGTAAGGCCGTCGCAGGCGATGTTGTAGTCAATGGCGGGATTTGCAGTGAGCGTGTAAATCATGGATGTTCCTTTCACGAAACAACGTGTTAATGAAAGTATATTCCACGCATCGGTAAAAGGCTAGGACAACTCGGTGAACGGTGTGGAAGCGATGAAGTACGGCAGGACACCTCTCCCCCATGGCGGAACAAAAAAGGCGCCCCGACCGAAACCGGGGCGCCGCATGCGCACGAATATGTCGCGATTCGATTACTGACGATCGAGCTTGCGGACGGCAACGCGCTTGCTGTACTCATCGACGTGACCAAAGTCGCCAATGCCGACGGACTCGGCAACGTTGGCGCCGGTGGCCATAGCGAGCTTCATGGCCTCCTCGACGTTGTCGCGATCCCTGTACCACTTGTGCAGGAACGCAGCGAGGGTGCAGTCGCCGGCGCAGACGGAAGAGACCAGCTTAATGTTGAACTCACGCTTGGCGTACCAGATGTCCTCGCCGTTGGAGAAGTAAGCGTCGCCGCGGCTACCACGGGTGAGCAGCACGTTCTGAACGCCGGCGTCGTGAGCCATCTTCATGGCAACGCGGACCTCGTCGTCGGTGTCGACCGGCACGCCGAA
>CABUSE010000151.1 GCA_902494135.1 uncultured Collinsella sp.
CCGTCACGCCGCTGCCCATTACCGAGGTGGCTAAGAACGCCGGCGTCGACGTAAAGCACCTGATTCCGTACGGCTTCGACAAGGCTAAGGTTGACTATTCGCTGCTCAACGAGCCGACCAATCACCAGGCCAAGCTCGTCCTCGTGACCGCCATCAACCCCACGCCCGCCGGCGAGGGCAAGACCACCACGACCATCGGTCTGGCCGATGGCCTGCGCCGTCGCGGCGTCAAGAGCGCTGTGGCCCTGCGTGAGCCTTCGCTCGGCCCCGTCTTTGGCGTAAAGGGCGGTGCCGCCGGCGGCGGTTGGGCCCAGGTCATCCCCATGGAGGACATCAACCTGCACTTTACCGGCGACTTCCACGCTATCGGTGCCGCCAATAACCTGCTGGCCGCCATGCTCGACAACCATATTCAGCAGGGCAACCAGCTCGGTATCGACGTTAAGCGCATTACTTGGAAGCGCGTCGTCGACATGAACGACCGTCAGCTGCGCCATGTTATCGACGGCATTGGCGGCAAGGCTCAGGGCGTGCCGCGCGAGGACGGCTTCGATATCACCGTTGCCTCCGAGGTTATGGCAATCCTGTGCCTGTCCACGAGCATCAACGACCTCAAGGAGCGCTTGGGCGAGATCGTCGTCGGCTACAGCTATGCCGGCGAGCCCGTCCGCGCCCGCGACCTCAAGGCTCAGGGCGCCATGGCCGCGCTGCTTAAGGACGCGCTCAAGCCCAACCTGGTGCAGACGCTCGAGGGTACGCCTGCGTTTGTCCACGGCGGTCCCTTCGCCAACATCGCCCATGGCTGCAATTCCATCATGGCCACGCGTATGGCTATGCGTTTTGGCGATGTCGCCATTACCGAGGCAGGCTTTGGCGCCGACCTGGGTGCCGAGAAGTTCCTCGACATCAAGTGCCGCATGACGGGCGTCCGCCCCAGCGCCGTCGTGATTGTCGCCACCGCCCGTGCGCTTAAGTACAACGGCGGTGTTGCCAAGGCCGACCTCAACGAGGAGAACCTCGAGGCCCTCAAGGCCGGTATGCCCAACCTGCTGCGCCACGTCGACAACATTCAGAATGTCTACGGTCTGCCCTGCGTGGTCGCCATCAACCGCTTCCCGACGGACACTGAGGCCGAGCTTGCGCTCATCGAATCCGAGTGCCAGAAGCTCGGCGTCAACGTTAAGCTTTCCGAGGTCTGGGCCAAGGGCGGCGAGGGCGCGCTCGACCTGGCCGATGAGGTCATGCGCCTGATTGAGCAGCCGAGTGAGCTCAAGTTTGCCTACGAGGACGGTGCCGATGTTGCCGATGCCCTCGAGGCCGTTGCCACCAAGGTCTACCGCGCCGACGGCGTCGACTTTACGCCAGCTGCCAAGCGCCAGCTCGCCGAGCTGCGCGAGAACGGCTTTGGTAACCTGCCGGCGTGCGTCGCCAAGACGCAGTACAGCTTTAGCGACAACGCCAAGGCCCTGGGCGCTCCCGAGGGCTTCCGCATCACCGTGCGCGAACTCAAGGTTTCTGCCGGCGCCCACTTTGTGGTCGCGCTGACTGGCAGCGTCCTGACTATGCCGGGCCTGCCCAAGGTTCCCGCGGCAGAGAACATCGACGTCGACAACGACGGCAACATCACCGGCCTGTTCTAAGCCTGCTGACTATAGCTGCTAGCCCGCCCCGTCGCGCCTACCAAGGCTCGGCGGGGCTTTTTGATCCTTAGGCACGCGCATGTCTTGTAGATACCGGCGGGCTTTGCCCATCATAGGCTTTTGCGCGGGTAGAATGCATGGATAACTTGATGCTTGCAGGCGACGGAAAGGAAACGTTGCATGGACCAGGACAAGACGACCGTGATGGGCGGATATGGCTCCGCACAGGCTGGCGATAGCGCCGATGCGACTCGCGTTGTTTCCAACCCCGGTTATACCGACCCCGCCGCGACGCAGACGTCTGCCGAACCCACACGGGTTATAGGCTACGGCGATACACCACGGGATCCGTTTGATTATGCACCGCAGGACCCGTATGACAATGCGGCGCCGGACCCGTATGGCAATGCGGCGACAGATGCTTATAACAACCTGCCGCATAATCCCATTCCGCAGCCTCAGCAGACGACGTATATGCCGCGTACGGCGCAGGTCCAGTCTCGTTATGAGTCGCGCGATCCGCATGCGTGCCAGCCGTATCGCGAGTATCCCAAATCGATTCCGCAGTATGGTGAGGACGAGGAGAAGGCACCGTCGCGTTCGTCGAGCGTGATCAAGAAAATCCTGATTGTGCTGGCGATCTTCTTTGCCTTGTCGATCGTGTTCGCCATCGTGTCGGGCATGCTCAACAAGCGGGGCGCCACGACCGATGCCACGACCGAGCAGGCCGAGACCACCCAGTCTGCTGCCGTCGACCTGAGCGATATCCCGGGACAGTACTGGTCCAACGCCAAGAAGCTCCTCAAGTCGCGCGGAGCCGACCTTTCGAACGCCGTGATTCTGACCGACGATGGCTCAACGCCCGTCATCGATTCCAACTGGGTTGTTACGAATGCCTACTATAACGACAACGGCAACCTGGAGATTCAGCTCACGCACAAGAACAGCTATGGCAACTCGTCCGGCGGCCAAAGCGGTACCGACAGCTCGAGCTCCAATACGCTGGAGGACTTGAGCAACAAGGCGCAGGAGTTGGGAGATAAGGCGCAAGAGCTGGGCGATACGGCACAAAACCTGGGTGATACTGCTCAGAATCTGGGCGATATGGCTACCAATGCCTGGGACGCTCTGCAAAACGGCATTTCGGGCGCACAGGGTAACTAGCTGTTAAGCGGGCTACAGCTGCTCTGCCGGACGGTCGGGCGAGCTAAAGCCCGAGTCAAACGTAACGACGCATGATGCATCGGGCCGGCGCTCGTGCACGATGCGCGTGACGAGCTCCAGTAGCTCCTCGTCGGATATGTCAAAGCCGTCGGGACGCACCAGGTCAAACGAAACAAAGCCGTCGTGCTCGTGCAGGTCGTGGATGGAAAGCGCAGGGTCGATCTGCGCTACGCCGCGCTTTACCCAGCCGCGCAGGTCGTCACCGGTTGTTGCAATGGGGTCGCAGTGCAGCGTAATGCCAATGCCCATCTGGCGTTTGATGTCGTGTTCGATGGTGTCCAGAATCTCGTGGTGCTCAAAGGCATCGCCCTCGCCGGGCATTTCCACGTGTGCGCTGGCAAACTGACGGCCGGGGCCGTA
>CABUSE010000152.1 GCA_902494135.1 uncultured Collinsella sp.
CCCACAACGATGCTGCTTACGCAAACGACAACGCCCGAGGACGTCAAGGCTCTTAATCGTGCCGAGCTCCCGCAGCTCTGCGACGAGATTCGCCACGCCATCCTCGAAAGCTCCGCCGCCGTCGGCGGGCACGTTGCCCCCAACCTGGGCGTCGTTGAGCTTACGGTCGCGCTCCATCGCGTGTTTAACTCCCCTATCGACAAGATTGTCTTTGACGTTTCGCACCAGACCTACGCCCATAAGGCGCTGACTGGGCGTGCGTATACCTATATCGATCCGAAGCGCTTTGGCGAGGCCTCTGGCTTTGCCAATCCCGACGAGTCCGAGCATGACCTGTTCGCCATGGGGCATACCTCGACCTCGGTGAGCCTGGGCTGCGGCCTTGCCCACGCGCGCGACCTGGCGGGCGATGCGTACAACGTCATCACCATCATTGGCGACGGCTCGCTTTCGGGCGGCCTGGCGTTTGAGGGCTTTAACAATGCCGCCGAGCTCGACAGCAACTTGATCATCATCGTCAACGATAACGACCAGTCCATCGCCGAGAACCACGGTGGCCTCTATCGCAATCTGGCCGAGCTGCGCGCCAGCAACGGCACCTGTGAGCGCAACGTTTTCCGCGCGATGGGACTCGACTACCGTTATTTGGACGCCGGCAACGACGTGTTGGCCCTGGTCGACACGCTGCAGGAACTGCGCAATATCGATCATCCCATCGTGCTGCACGTCTCCACCGCCAAGGGCAAGGGCTTTGAGCCGGCTCAGAGCGACCCCGAGCGCTGGCACCACGTGGGTCCGTTTGACATGGCGACCGGGCGCAAGCTCTGCCCGGGCCATCCGAGCGAGCCTGCGCCGCGCACCTACGCCGACATTACGGGCGAGGCGCTCAGCGCCGCCATCGAGCGCGATCCGCAGGTCGTGGGCATCACGGCCGCCACACCCTACATCATGGGCTTTACACCCGAGCTTCGCGCCGCCGCCGGCAAACAGTTCGTCGATGTGGGCATTGCCGAGGAGCACGCCGTGACCTTTGCCACCGCGCTTGCGCGCTCGGGCGCCAAGCCAGTCTTTGGTGTGTACGGCACGTTTTTGCAGCGCGCCTACGACGAGCTGTGGCACGACCTGTGCCTCAACGACGCCCCCGCAACCATCCTGGTGTTTGGTGCGTCGATCTTTGGCACCACGTCCGAGACGCACCTTTCGTTCTTTGATATTTCCATGCTGGGCGCTCTTCCCAACATGCGCTACTTGGCGCCGGTCTGCATGGAGGAATACCTGTCCATGCTGAGCTGGTCGCTCGACCACCGCGAGCATCCCGTGGCGATTCGTGTACCTGGTATTGGCCTGGTGAGCCGTCCCGATCTGGCGCCTGCCGAGGACACCGACTATAGCGCCGTTCGCTACAACGTGGTGCGTCAGGGCCGCGATGTGGCCGTGCTTGCGCTCGGCGACTTCTTTGAGTTGGGCGAGCGCGTGGCAAACCGCTTGGCCGCCGAGTACGGCATCGAGGCCACGCTCGTCAACCCGCGCTTTGCAACCGAGCTCGACCGCGAGTTCCTCAACAGCCTTGCCGCCGAGCATCGCGTTGTCGTCACCCTCGAGGACGGCGTCTTGGACGGCGGCTGGGGTGAGCGTGTGGCATGTTATCTGGCATGCACGCCGTTGCGCACGCGCACCTTCGGCATCGCCAAGGGCTTCCCCGACCGCTACGACCCCAACGAACTGCTCGCTCAAAACGGCATGACGGTCGAGAATATGGCTGCCGAAGCCGTACGCTTGCTGAACGAGTAAGAAAACCTCCGCAAGGAAAGCACCCCTGCGGAGGTTTTTATTTTCGCGACGCGATTATCTTAACCTGTAACATCTATGGCCCGAATTTCCGTCTAACTGTTACAGATCGAGATAAGACATCTTAGTCCCAGACCTTTGTCTCAATCTGTAACAGATAGGGACCTTTTGGCCGTCCAGATGTTACAGATTGAGACATTCGAATTCCCCTGAAGAGAAAATCTCGATCTGTAACAGGTAGAACCCATTTCCTCGTCTAACTGTTACAGATTGAGACAAAGCAGCGAGACAGGCCACCACATCTGCAAGAACCACCACAAAGGCGCCCGTCCCTATTTGGTAGGTAGAATAACCCATAAGGTCAGTATGTTTCTGAGTTATTTCGTGTTGACCCATTTGAGCGGGATAGGGTATAACTCTACTCAACCGCTAGGGATTTTATTGAGAAAGGTGTTCTCCCATGAGCAAGAACCTCTCCCAGCAGGTCGTTCTCGACCGCCGCGGCTTCGTTGCCGCCACCTTCGCAACCGTCGCCGGCCTTGGTCTTGCCGGCTGCTCCGACACCAGCGCCGAGGCCGACAAGGGTTCCGCCGCCGGCTCCTCCAAGAGCTCCGAAGATACCGAGGCTTCCACCACGCTCGACGCTAAGGCATTCGACAAGCTCGTCGACAACGGTCCCAAGGCCGATGACGACGCCATCGCCGCCAGCGCCTGGGCGACGGCCGTCAAGGACGCCGGCGTCTTTAAGATCGGTGGCGTTCAGACCTCCACGCTCTTCTCCCTCCTCAACGAGAAAGACGGTCAGACCCGCGGCTTCGACGCCGGTATCGCACAGCTCTTGTCCAACTACATTCTGGGCGAGAACAAGGTCGAGATCACCCAAGTGACCTCGGACACGCGCGAGTCCGTCCTGCAAAACGGCCAGGTCGACGCTGTCTTTGCCACCTACACCATCACTGACGAGCGCAAGAAGCTCGTCTCCTTCGCCGGCCCCTACTACTACACCCAGCAGGCCATCCTGGTGCTCGCCGACAACGACGACATCAAGAGCGTCGACGACCTGGCCGACAAGAACGTCGCCGTCCAGTCCGGCTCCAACGGCCCCGCTATCCTGGAGGAGTTTGCCCCTAAGGCCAGCCAGCAGGAGTTCAAGACCGACGAGGAGGCCCGTCAGGCACTCCAGCAGGGCCGCGTTGACGCCTACGTCATCGATAACAACATGCAGCAGAGCGCGCTGGTCCGCGAGCCCGGCAAGTACAAGATCGCCGGCAAGCCCTTCGGCAGCAAGGAGCCCTATGGTATCGGTCTGCCGCTCGATTCCGACGGCGTCGCCTTTGTCAACGACTTCCTTAAGAAGATCGAGGACGACGG
>CABUSE010000153.1 GCA_902494135.1 uncultured Collinsella sp.
CAGGCGTGCCCGTGCCGTTGAGCAAATAATGTTCAACCTGTGGTTCCGCTTTTCGGCCACGCCTGCGTGCTTGTCGTGCAGGGTAGGCTAGATGCAAGCGTAATACGTTAGAGCGCGGCGCCGCCACTTGGGCGGGCCGTGCTTTTTTAAGACGGGAGCTTTCCCGTGAAAGGAGCCGCCCATGGCAGCAACTGAGCAGCTGTTTAACGTTCGTGAGCGCAAGCGTTTTGAGCGCCACGACATCTGGGAGCGCATCGCCGAGAACGGCACGATTTCCGCCGCCGTCATGGTCTTCGCCGCCATCGCCGCCGTCATTTGCGCCAATACCGATGCCTACGAGGCCATCCATCACTTTTTGGAGACCCCGCTGTATGTGGGCTTGGGGCATTTGACGGCCGGTCTCACCGTTGAGCTTTTCGTCAACGACTTCCTCATGGCGATTTTCTTTTTGTTGGTGGGCATTGAGCTTAAGTACGAGATGACGGTCGGCGAGCTCAAGAATCCGCGTCAGGCCATGCTTCCCATGCTGGCGGCCGTGGGCGGCGTCGTCGTTCCCGCCTGCATCTACCTGATCTTTAACCATGCCGGCGCCCGCAACGGTTGGGCCATTCCCATGGCAACCGATATTGCCTTTGCGCTGGGCGTGCTGTCGCTTTTGGGCAATCGCGTACCCAACGGCGTGCGTGTGTTCTTCTCGACGCTCGCCATCGCCGACGACCTCATCTCCATCGCCGCCATCGCTATCTTCTACGGTCAGAGCCCCAATCCGTTTTGGTTGGGCGCCGCCGCGCTGGTGACCTGTGCTCTCGTGTGGCTCAACAAGACGCAGCATTACCGCCTCGCCCCGTATTCGGTACTGGGTCTGCTGTTGTGGTTCTGCATGTTCAGGAGTGGCGTACATGCCACGCTTGCTGGCGTCATCTTGGCCTTTACCATCCCGGCCAAGTGCGGTGTTAAGCTCGATAGCCTCACCGATTGGTTGGGGGAGTGCCTGCCGCTGCTCGATGACCGCTACGACGACGAGGCACACATCTTGGGCCAGCATGACTTTACCGTCTCGACCACCAGGGTCGAGCGCGTCATGCATCGCGTGACCCCGCCGCTCATCCGCATGGAGCGTCTGATCTCCACGCCGGTCAACTTTGTGATTCTGCCGATCTTTGCGTTCGTGAACGCGCAAGTTCGCCTAGTGGGTGTGGATATGAGCACGCTACTCACCGACCCGGTGACGCTCGGCGTGTACTTTGGCATGCTGCTGGGCAAGCCGATTGGTATCTTTGGCATGACGTTTGCCCTGGTTAAGTTTAGGGTCTGCGAGCTGCCGCATAACGTTAACTGGCACATGATTGCCGGTGTGGGCATTCTGGGCGGCATCGGCTTCACCATGTCGATCCTCATCAGCGGCCTTGCCTTCCCGACGGCCCAGTTTGAGGTTCTGGCCGCAAAGGCCGCCATTCTTGCCGGCTCTGTCACCGCGGCCGTGCTGGGCATGATCTACATGAGTGTGATCTGCAAACACCCCGCGCCCAAGGACGAGTAAGAGCGCGAAAACCGGCTCCAGAACCGATTCGGGCGCGTTCAAAATGCGGATTCGGGCGGTGCTTGCCGCCTGCCAGACACGCCAGTGGTCAAAAAACGCCGTTTGTGAGTACTGTCACAAACGGCGTTTCATTTTAGGTGTGGAAAATAATGAACACAATCATGTTATCTGTATGTTAACGAGTAATCGCTTGACTCCAATTTGGCGATAGTTACTGCTCGGAAAGAAAATCCAGGCGCAAAAACGCCGATTTGGGGCCTAATCGCTGCTACTAAAAAGATAACAGTACTCATATTTGCCCTTTTTTGGCCACAAGCCCTAAAACAAGCCTCGCCAGGGTCGGGAAACGGGCCAAATCGTCGACCTCGAGGCTTATTCCACCGTTCCGTAGACGGCGCCCCAGCCGTGGGCGGCCAAGGCGGAGTTGAGCTGGTCGCAAAGCGATTGGCGGTCGTAGTAGCCGGGCGGCAAAAGGTTCACGATTTCCATAAGGTCGGGCGCCAGGTCCAAGATCTCGGCCTGCACGATCAGGTCCAGGCGGTCGATGGCGTGGCGGTCGTAAAACAGCCCGTCGACCAGGCGCTGCAGGTCGCCGAATTCCTCGGCCTGGAACGATCCGTATTCCATAGTGCCTCCTTGGGCGCCCCACGCCGGCATGCGCGGCGATTCGTAATTAATTGCGATGGACTTAATCTATCACGGCTTCATACCGTTGCGGCGGTGGCGGTCTATACTTAGACGAACTGCAACGTACCGCTTCGCGAAAGGTCGCACCCATGCAGACGATCTACCAGAAGATGGAAACCACCGAACTCGATGCCGCCATCGAGGCACTCAAAGCCGAGGTCGCCGAGGTCAAGGCCAAGGGCCTGGCGCTCGACATGGCCCGCGGCAAGCCGTCGCCCTCCCAAGTGGACATCTCTCGACCCATGCTCGATATCCTCAATGCCGATGCCGATCTGCACGACGGCAACGTCGACTGCTCCAACTACGGCTGCTTTGAGGGCATTCCCTCGGCGCGCAAGCTAGCGGGGGAGTTTCTGGGTTGCCCCACCGAGCAGACGCTCGTACTGGGTTCGTCGAGCCTGCTGATCGAGCACGATATTGCCGGTATGTTCTGGCGCTGCGGCTCGTGTGGCAGCGAGCCCTGGGAGGCTTACGAGGCCGCGCACGACGGCAAGAAGGTCAAGTTCCTGTGCCCTGTTCCCGGCTACGACCGCCACTTTGGCATCACCGCCGACCTGGGTATCGAGAATGTCCCCGTCGCGATGACCGACAACGGCCCCGACATGGACGAGGTCGAGCGCCTGGTTGCCGTCGACGACTCCATCAAGGGCATCTGGTGCGTGCCCAAGTATTCCAACCCCACGGGCATCACCTTTAGCGAGGACACCGTGCGTCGCCTGGTCGAGATGCCCACGGCCGCGCCCGATTTCCGCATCTTCTGGGACAATGCCTACTGCGTGCACGACCTGTACGACGAGACCGACGAGCTCGCCAATATCTTCGACCTCGCTCGCGCGGCGGGCACCGAGGATCGCGTGGTGGCCTTTGCCTCGACGTCCAAGATCACCTTCCCGGGCGCCGGTATCGGCTTTATCG
>CABUSE010000154.1 GCA_902494135.1 uncultured Collinsella sp.
ATCTACAAGATCTATGGCGAGGGCAGCCCCGAGGCCCAGCAGATCGTCTGGGGCACCGCGGCGCTGCTGATGATTTGCGTGCTGCTGTTTAACGTAGTCGCCCGTATCGTGGGCAAGCAACTGGCAAGGAAGATGACGGCCGAATGAGCGAGATGAAAGCAACGACCGCACCCGAAGCGGCATCGTCCGAGACCCAGGGCTTCCTGTCGAGCGTGGGGGAGAGCGAGAAGCGCGTTCGCGTGAGCGGCAAGGCCGTGAGCGACGAGGTCGTGCTCTCCACTAAGGACGTCAACGTGTACTATGGCGACCACCATGCCCTGCACAATACGTCGCTCGAGTTTCACAAGGGCGAGATCACGGCACTCATCGGGCCTTCGGGCTGCGGTAAGTCGACCTTTTTGCGCAGCCTCAACCTTATGAACCGCGAGATTCGCGGCTGCCGCGTGGAGGGCGAGATTAACTACCGCGGACGCAATGTGAACACCAGGACCGAGAACACGTACGAGCTGCGTCGCTCCATTGGCATGGTGTTCCAGCAGCCCAACCCTTTCCGCAAGTCCATTCGCGACAACATCACGTTTGCGCCCAAGCGTCACGGCATTACCGACCGTGACGAGCTTGATCGTATGGTCGAGGAGAGCCTGCGCGGTGCAGCGCTGTGGGACGAGGTCAAGGACAAGCTCGACAAGAGCGCCTACGCGCTTTCGGGCGGCCAGCAGCAGCGTTTGTGCATTGCACGCACGCTGGCGCTCAACCCCGACGTGATCCTGTTTGACGAGCCCTGCTCGGCGCTCGACCCCATCTCGACGCTGGCGATCGAGGACCTCATGTCGTCGATCGTTGCCGACCGCGCCATCGTCATCGTGACGCACAACATGGAGCAGGCGTCGCGTGTGTCCAACCGCACGGCGTTCTTCTACATGGGCGATATGGTCGAGTACGACGAGACCGACGAGATTTTCCAACGGCCCAAGGATAAGCGGCTGAATGATTACCTCACCGGCATGTTCTCCTAGTCCGGGACATGCTTGAGGCCCGCGGCGGCCACGGTTGTCACGGGACTGATTGGAGAGACGGGTCATCTCTTTTGGGAGATGGCCCGCCTTTTGCTCTGCGACCGAAACGACCGCCACAAAGGGGACAGGCGCCTTCGTGGTGGTTTGGGGTGGGGCTCGCTGCTATCATGGACAACGTTGAATTTCTACGAAGGAGCAGGGCATATGGCGATTCTTTTGGGATGCGATTCCGTCAGCCTAGAGTTTCCCACCAAGCATATTTTCGATAGCGTGACGCTCGGCGTGGGCGAGGGCGACCGTATTGGTATTGTCGGCAAAAACGGCGACGGCAAGTCGACGCTGCTGAGCGTGCTCGCCGGCACGCTGGAGCCCGATGACGGGCGCGTGACGCACCGTCGCGGCACCACGATCGGTCTGCTCGGCCAAAAGGACAACCTGGTCGATACCGACACCGTGCATCATGCCGTCGTGGGCGACACGCCCGAGTACGAGTGGGCGTCGAACCCCCGCACGCGCCAGATTCTGGCCGGCCTTATTAGCGATGTGCCCTGGGAGGGCACGGTGGGCGAGCTTTCGGGCGGCCAGCGCCGTCGCGTGGACCTCGCGCGCCTGCTGATCGGCGACTACGACGTGCTCATGCTCGACGAGCCCACCAACCACCTGGACATGCGCACCATCAACTGGCTCGCGCGTCACTTAAAGGCCCGCTGGCAGCGTGGCCAGGGCGCCATGCTCGTGGTCACGCATGACCGTTGGTTCTTGGACGAGGTCTGCACCAGTATGTGGGAGGTCCACGACGGCCAGGTCGATCCCTTCGAGGGCGGTTACTCCGCATATATCCTGCAGCGCGTGGAGCGCGACCGCATGGCCGCGGTTACCGAGGAGCGCCGTCGCAACATGGCGCGCAAGGAGCTCGCGTGGCTGAGCCGCGGCGCCCAGGCGCGTTCCACCAAGCCCAAGTTTCGTGTTGATGCCGCTCGCGAGCTGATCGCCGACGTGCCGCCCGTGCGTGACGAGCTGGAGCTCAAGCGCCTCGCCGTGAGCCGCCTAGGCAAGCAGGTTATCGACGTGGTCGACGTGGACGCCGGCTATGCGGATGCCGGCGGCGCGCCCAAGCAGGTGCTCTCCGATGTGACCTGGCTCATTGGTGCGGGCGACCGCTATGGTCTTTTGGGTGAGAATGGCGCTGGCAAGTCGACGCTGCTTGACGTGATCCAGGGCAAGATTGAACCCACGCGCGGCCGCGTGAAGATTGGCCAGACAGTGCGCTTTGGCGTGCTGTCGCAGCAGCTCGAGGAGCTCAAGCCCTACATGGGCGACACGATCCGCGAGGTGCTCGGCAACTATAAGAAGTACTACGTCATCGACGGCAAGGAGACTTCGCCCGAGAAGCTCTGCGAGCGTCTGGGCTTTACGACGCAGCAGCTCTGGAGCCGCATCGGCGATCTTTCGGGCGGTCAGCGCCGTCGCCTGTCGCTGTTGCTGACGATTCTGGACGAGCCCAACGTGCTCATCCTGGACGAGCCGGGCAACGACGTGGATACCGACATGCTCGCGATTGTCGAGGACCTGCTGGACGGCTGGCCCGGCACGCTGATCCTGGTGACGCACGACCGCTTTTTGATGGAGCGCGTGACCGACCAGCAGTGGGCGCTGCTCGACGGCCACCTGACGCATATGCCCGGTGGCGTGGACCAGTACCTGCGCCTGTGCAACGCTACCGCCGAGGGCGAGCCCGTGGGCGCGCCGAGCGCCAAGACCGGCACGTTCGACACCGGTGCCGCGGCAGCTGCGGCCGAAAAGCCCAAGTCGAGCGGTCAGCCCAACGGCCTGTCCAACGCCGAGCGCCAGAAGCTCCGCCGCGAGGTGAGTTCGCTCGAGCGCAAGATGGAGACGCAGCGCACCCGCGTTGAGGAGGCCGAGGCAGCAATGGCCCAAGTCGATCCCACCAACTACACGGCGCTCGGCGAGCAGCAGGCAAAGATCGACGAGGCTCACGCCGCCATGGACGAGCTGGAGATGGCGTGGCTCGAGGCGAGCGAGAAGCTCGAGGGCGAGGAGTAGGCGAGGATGATCAAGGCTGCGTTTTTCGATATCGACGGCACGCTGCTGAG
>CABUSE010000155.1 GCA_902494135.1 uncultured Collinsella sp.
CCAGTGAGATTTATCGCGAGTTCCGCACGAGCCGAAGAGCACTTAATGTGCTCTTCGTGCGAGCAGGACTGTAGAGCAGGAAATCTCACTGGCCGCGCCCGGCCCCCTGTGGGCGAGCAAGCGGACGACAAACACATCTGTCCAACAATTCGTCCGAAACATAATGAAAAACCGTTTGATGTGAGTTAATATAAACAACGTCGTGAATCTGACTCCTGCCACATACATGACAGGGGTTAAACACAAAAAAGGAGTCAACTATGGTTTCTGAGAAGGCTACCCTCGTTAATCCTCAGGGTCTGCACATGCGTCCGGCTGGTCTGTTCGCCTCCACCATGGGCAAGTACGCCTGTGACGTGACGGTCGTCACCCCCGAGAAGGAGGTCAACGGCAAGTCCCCGATGGCCCTCATGGCTGCTGGTATCCCCTGCGGCACTGAGGTCGAGGTCAAGTGCGACGGCGCTGACGAGGCCGAGGCTCTGGCTGCTGCCATCGAGCTCATCAAGAGCGGTCTTGGCGAGTAGAACTCAAACGGGTCGCATGTTGAACAACTAAGTTCATATTTGGGGGCGCAGTGACCTGTTGTAAGGTAGCTGCGCTCTTTTGTCATGGATATGGCAAAACGCTTTATCACATGACACGGAGAGAGGAATGGGAATGTATCAGGGAGTCAACGCTTCCGAGGGCATCGGTATCGGCACCGTCATGGTCGCCGTCGATCCCGACTTGACGTTTGAGCCGCACGAGGTTGCTGATTCGGCAGCAGAGAAGGAGCGCTATCAGTCCGCTCTTTCGGTCTTCTGCGAGAAGACCCAGGCTCAGGCCGACCACATGAAGGAGACGGTGGGCGAGGCCGAGGCCGAGATCATGAGCGGACACATTGTCCTGGCTCAGGATCCGGGCATGACCGACGCCATCAACGCCGCCATTGATGGCGGCACCTGCGCCGAGCAGGCGCTCATGGACACCTCGACCATGTTCGAGAACATGTTCCTGTCCATGGACGACGAGATGTTCCGTCTGCGCGCGGCCGACATCGCCGACATCCGCACCGGTATTCTGGCCGAGCTGCTGGGCAAGGAGGTCGTCGACCTCTCCGTCCTGCCCGAGAACACCGTCGTTGTCGTGCATGACCTCACGCCGTCCATGACCGCCACGATCGATAAGGCTCACGTTGCCGGTATCGTCACCGAGACCGGTGGCCGCACGTCGCACTCCGCGATCATCGCGCGTGCCCTCGAGATCCCGGCTGTCCTTTCGGTTTCCAACAGCTGCACCGCGCTGCGCAACGGTATGACCGTTGTCGTCGACGGCGGCAAGGGTATCGTCGAGGCCGATCCCGACGAGGAGACGCTTGCTGCCTACACCGCCAAGGCCGAGGCCTTCGCTGCCGAGAAGGCAGCCCTCGAGGCCTTCCGTGGCAAGCCGTCCGTGACTGCCGATGGCATCAAGAAGATCATCGCCTGCAACATCGGTAACCCCGATGACGTGCCCAACGCGCTCGATCACGACGCCGAGGCTATCGGCCTGTTCCGCTCCGAGTTCCTGTTCATGGACTCTGCTGAGCTTCCTTCCGAGGAGGAGCAGTTCAACGCCTACCGTAAGGTCGCCAGCGCGCTCAAGGGTGCTCCGGTCATCATCCGCACGCTCGATGTGGGTGGCGACAAGGAGATTCCGTATCTGCACATGGTCAAGGAAGACAACCCCTTCATGGGCTTCCGTGCCGTGCGTTACTGCCTGGCCAATCCCGACCAGTACAAGGTCCAGCTCCGCGCTCTGCTGCGCGCTAGCGCCTTCGGTGACGTCAAGATCATGATCCCGCTCGTCACCTGCGTCGAGGAGGTCTTGGCTGTCAAGGAGCTCGTCGAGCAGTGCAAGGCCGAGCTGACCGAAGAGGGTCGCAAATTCAACGAGAACATCGAGGTCGGCATTATGGTCGAGACACCTGCCGCCTCGCTGCTCGCAGACCGTCTTGCCGAGGTCGCCGACTTCTTCTCCATCGGCACCAACGACCTGATCGGCTACACCATGTGCGCCGACCGTGGCAACGACACCATCTCCAACCTGTACCAGGTGTACTATCCCGCCGTGCTCCGCTCGCTCAAGAACATCATCGAGAGCGGCGTGAAGGCCGGCATCATGGTCGGTATGTGCGGCGAGGCTGCTGCCGATCCGCTGCTCGAGCCGCTGCTGATCAGCTGGGGCCTGGAGGAGTTCTCGATGAGCGCTCCGTCCATCCTGCGCGCCCGCAAGACCATCAGCCAGTGGACCAAGGCCGAGTGCGACGAGCTCGCCGAGAAGGCGCTCGCCTGCAACACCGCTGCCGAGGTCAAGGCACTGCTCGAGTCCGCAGCTCGCTAATTTGGTATCAGAGGTAACCGCGTGGTTGGAATGGGCCGGCCACGCGGCCCTCATATATACAGGGGGTACTGTAAATGTTCTACACGCTAACCGCTAACCCGGCTGTCGACATGACGGTTTCGAGCTCTCCGCTCGAGCCCGACGAGAACGTCCGCACCGGCTCGGCCAGCTACACGGCTAACGGCAAGGGCCTCGACGTGTCCTTCGCCTTTAAGAAGATGGGCGTCGACACCGTCGCGCTCGGCTTCTTCGCTGGCTTCACGGGCAAGTTCATCGTCGAGGAGGTCATGAACCTGGGTTGCCTTTGCCGCCCGGTCTGGACCGACGGTATCACGCGCATTAACACCTACGTCAACGATGGCCAGCATGAGTACGGCATCCTGAACCCGGGTGCTCCGATCACGCCGCAGCACCAGGAGGAGCTCTACAACATCCTGGACACCGCGGGCGATCTCGAGTGCCTGATCGTTTCCGGCTCCGTGCCTCCCAAAGCTACGCCTGACTTCCTGGCTAAGGTCATGGAGCACGCTCAGGCTCGTGGCGCCGATGTCGTCTTGGACCTGTCCTCCGACAAGCTCAAGGAGCTCGCTCACAAGAAGCCGCTGCTCATCAAGCCGAATCATCACGAGATGAAGGCCATCTTCGGCGTGCCGGTCGACACCGACGACGAGGTCCGCGTTGCCATGAAGATGGCTCACGACGCCGGCGTTCAGAACGTGCTGCTCACCCGTGGTAGCCGCGGCGACGCTTACTTCTCCAA
>CABUSE010000156.1 GCA_902494135.1 uncultured Collinsella sp.
ACCTACAACTGCCTGCCCACCCACTCCTGGTTCTGCGGCTTTGCGCTGCTGCTGGCGCCCACCGTCGCCGCCTTTATCTGGAACAAGGGCGGCTGGATCCAGAACCGCGCCTTTACGCTTGCTATTTGGTGCATGTTTGCCCAGGTGTTCCCGTACTTCCAGGAGGAGTCCATCTTTGTGACCCACTCCACGCTCGACCCCGGCGCCGCCACCGCGGTCTCGATCGCCGCACTGGTCGCCAACGTCGCCGCGATCATCTACATCGCCTACCGTGCCAAGAAGCTCGGCCGCAATCCCTACAAGCAGGATGTCTTTGAGGGCACCAGCGATTGGGAGAAGGCTACCGCTCGCCGCGCCAAGGTGGATTACGCACACGCCGAGTAACGCGCCTGGCGCAGACATCGCTTGAGCACGAAGCAGCATAGCCGGCTCCGCGCAACTCAACGCATTGTAGAGCCCCCGGAATGTGATTCGTTCGCGTTCCGGGGGCCTTTTGCCGCCGCGAGGATGCGGCCGAACGATGCGCTCGAGTTAAATCGGATCTTATATTTCGCACGCGCTTTATATGGCTCCATTTTTGGGTACAGTGTTGTCCCGATATTGAGCTTGGGGGATATATGAAAGATGAGACGATGGGCCAAGAGGATGCGGCCCAAGATGCAGAAGCTTGCGCTGAGGCCTTGGAGAGCTTAGACCGGATTTCACTCGATGAGATTGCGTTTGACGATTCGGGCGTTGATGTGCAGGATGAGCCGGAAACCGAGGCGCAATCCGATGATCAGGATGCAGGCGACGTTGAGCCTGCCGAGGATGAGGCAGATCACGAAGACACCGAAAGCGAGGCCGGCAACCAGCCCGAATCCGACACGGGCGAGGAAACCGTCTTGCTCGACAGCTTACCGGCCGAGGATTCGCTGACCCGCGAGCTTCCTGGCCTGGGTTCCGCACCAGCCGTGGACGAGACCATCGCCATGGGCGATATTCCCCTACCATCCGTTCCCTCGGCACGCGAGGCCGAAGTTCGCCATCGCAAGATGTCGCCCAAGCGCCGCAACCTGATGGTTGCCGGCGTTGTGGCCGTCGCGCTCGTCGCCGGCGGCGCAGGCTATGCTGCCTGGAACGGATATCAGCAAGAGCAGGCTGCCGTGCTTGCCGCAAACGCCCATACCATGATGTCGGTGCAGATTGGCGTGCATGCCGCGGGCCTCGACTGCTCAACTGGCTCCAAGATTCCCGTGCAGGTGAGCGGACAAGATTCCGACGGTTCTTCCGTGAGCGAAACGCTCTACGTTGACGAGCACGGCCGCGGCATCAAACTGCTGCCCGGCGATTACACGCTCTCCATCGCTGCCTCCCCCATCGCGGCCGACGGCACCATCTATACCGTCCCGACCACCAAGACGCAGGTCACCGTTAAGAGCGATGGACAGGATTTAAGTGCCCAGGCCACCTTTAAGCTCAAGGTGCCTTCGGCCGACACGGTGACTGACGACCAGATCGATGCCGCCGCCAAGTATGCCGAGGAGGGCGGTGCGAGCTCCGCCGCGGCTGCCAAAGTGCTCCAGCAGGCAGCAACCGCGCGGCGCGACGCCGCCGTCAATGCCGTGAGCGCGCAAAAGGCACAGGCGTCCCGTGATGCTGACGCTCGCCACAAGGCAACCGACCTCTACCAGCTCGATATTCCCGTCGAGTGGTACGGCAAGGTCGCAACTTGGCAAAACGGAAGCACGCTATGCATCTATCTGGGCGACGACGCCAATACGCCGCTCGTGACGCTCGTCGCGGTGCGCGAGGGCGAGAGCTTTACGCCCGATGAAGGCGATACGGTTTTGGGCGCGGCCAATCTAGGCAACGGTTATACCGTCTACGCCAGCGGCCCCGTCTATCCGTACGTGGTGCCCCAGACCATCAACGGACAGACGCAGAACCCCGTGTCAACCTACCCCATGGACACGGCCATTGAGCTTGTCGAGCTTACGACCGGCAACCGCTATACCTATAGCCAGATCAAGAACGTGCTGGTCGGCAAAGACGGCAAGGCCGACGCCGCCGCCAAACTCGAGACCGACTACCTCGCCCAGATTCTCCTGCCGAGCATCAAAGCCCAGGACTAGCCAGCCCGAAGACAGCCGCCCAACACCCACATCCCCAACGCAGTTGCGGTGAAATAGGGACTGTTTTTGCTGGTCAAACCGCAAAACAGTCCCTATTTCACCGCAACTTATTCGTGCCCTTTTGGGTGGTACTTAGCGCCAGGGGTCGGCTTCGAACAGCGGCTCGCGCTCGGGGCGGCGATCGCTGTAGGGATCGTAGCCGTCATCGTCCTCGTTCTCGGCACGGATGCAGGGGTCGCACGGCTTGGGCGCCGGTTTCGGCGCGGGCCTTGGTGCGGCGGACGCTATCTCAGCCGCCGGTGCGTTCGTCTTGTTCTCGTCTTTCATCTGCATAGCTCCTTGCATCGCATCCGTTCAACATTATCGATTGTCGCACGAAAAAGGGCGGCGGACCCAATTGGATCCGCCGCCCTTGGCGTTTAGAGACGGCTGGCAGATTTTAAGGCATGTCCCATAAATCTATTCGGCGTCGGGGACCTCATAGGTGGCCGCCGGCGTGTTGTCGCACACGACGGTAAAGCCGCCGTCCTTGTCGGCATCGACCGTCACCTGATCGCCCTCGCGCACCGTGCCGTCGATGATAGCGGCGGCGATGGCATCCACGACCTCGCGCTGAACCAGACGCTTGAGCGGACGGGCGCCAAAGACCGGGTCCAGGCCGCCCACGGCGAGCATCTGCTTGGCCGCCGGGGTGATGGCAAGCGTCATGCGCTCCTTGGCCAGACGCGCGCGGACGTCGGCGAGCTGGATGTCGACGATCTTCTCGATCTGCGCCATGCCAAGCGGATGGAACACCACGATATCATCGATACGGTTGAGGAACTCGGGGCGGAAGGTCTGAGCCATGGCCGCGTCGACCTGATGGCGCATCTCCTCCTCGTCCTTGCCGGAAAGCTCAGCGATAGCCTTGGAGCCCACGTTAGACGTCATGATGATGATCGTGTTCTTGAAGGATAC
>CABUSE010000157.1 GCA_902494135.1 uncultured Collinsella sp.
CAACAGCAAGGCGTTCATCACGATGGTCTGGATACCGACGGGAAGCGACACGCCTCGCGCCGCGCCGACAGCCTGGATAATAGTCGCAAGGCCCGTAACGCCACCGGCGGCAAGACCGTTGGGAATCAAAAACAGGTCGGTCGCAATAGCGGCCAAGGCGCACCCCAACATAATCTGGGGCAGATCGTGAAAGAAGTTCATCGAAAGAATGCGCTTGATGTCCAGACGATATGCCATGCTGCCTCCCTCAAAAAAGCGCACCCAAACGGATGCGCTTCGAACTTCTTCTTGTATTCGATTCTACCGATTCGCCGGACAAAAACCACCCCTGCGCAGGGTTTATTCTGGATACAAACCCGTCCAACCGTTGGGCTTAGCATCGGCTTGAAGCCGCCCGATGTTTTAGACCTCCGAGCCTTCTGCATCGGCGTTGCCGGTAGCCCAGCGATGGTAGCCAATAACAAACGGATCCAGATCGCCATCGTCAAGAACTGCCTCGACGTTGCTGGTCTCCACGCCCGTGCGTAGGTCCTTGACCATCTGGTACGGGTAGAGCACGTAGCTGCGGATCTGGTTGCCAAAACCAATCGTGGTCTTGGGTCCGCGAATCTCATCGAGCGCCTCGGCACGCTTCTCGAGCTCAATCTCGTACAGGCGAGCCTTGAGGATCTGCATGCACGCGGCCTTGTTCTGGATCTGGCTGCGCTCGTTTTGGCAGGTGACCACAATGCCGCTGGGGAAATGCGTCACGCGCACGGCGGAGTCGGTGGTGTTAACGCCCTGGCCGCCCGGGCCGCTCGCGTGGTACACGTCCACGCGGATGTCATCGGGACTGATTTCGATGTCGATATCATCGGGTAGCACGGGGATGACCTCGACGCCGGCAAACGTGGTCTGGCGGCGCTTCTTGTCGTCGGTGGGGCTAATGCGAACCAAGCGGTGGACGCCGGCCTCGGCGCGCAGCATGCCAAATGCGTCCTTGCCCTCGACAGTAAAGGTCGCGCGGTCGATGCCGATGACCTCGGCCGCGGGACAGTCGTTGATGGTGACCTTCCAGCCGCGACGCTGGCAGTACTTCATATACATCTTAAAGAGCATGAAGGTCCAGTCCTGGGCCTCCAGACCACCCTGTCCGGGCTTGATGGTCACAATGGCATCGCCGTGATCGAACTCACCGGTAAACCAGCTCGAAAGCTCAAGCTCGTCGATAGCGCGAGCCAGGCGCTCAGCCGTGGCTGCAGCCTCCTCGCGAAGGGCGGCGGCGTCGGGGTCATCCCCCATCTCCTCGGCAAGCTCCAGCGCGGCGCGGGCATCGGAAAGCTCGCCGCGCGCGGTGTCCACGGCAGCGATATCTTCCTTGGTACGCGCGATCTCCTCCATGGTGGCACGGGCGGCGTCGGCGTCATCCCAAAAGCCAGGGGCAACACTTTTGGCCTCGAGCTCGGTCACACGGGTACGCTTCTCGTCCAGGTGGAGATACGACTCGACCTCGCCGAGCCGGTCCGCGAACGCGTCCAGCTCGGCGGGCGTTACCTCTAAAGCCTCAGCCATTAACGATTCCTGCCGTGGCAGTACTTAAACTTCTTGCCGCTACCGCAGGGGCACGGGTCGTTGCGGCCCACGTTGACGTACGGATCGTCGCTCTCGGACTTGCGATAGGTGGTCACCTTGCCACCGTTGTTGACGGCAGCCGGACCACCCTGGACAGCCGTGCGGGCCTGCACCTGCGCCTGCTTGCGCAGCACCGAGTCGCCGTTGTCACCATCGACCTCGGCAGGACCGGAGAAGCGCGCACCCTCGAGCGCGGGCTCCTCCTTGTGCTCCACGGCACGCGGGGCAGCCTTGATCTCGATGCGCAGAACCGTACGCAGGTAATCCTCGTACATGGTGTCGACGAGCATCTGGAACGCGCCGTAGGCCTCGGTCTTGTACTCGACCAGCGGGTCGCGCTGGCCAAAGCCGCGCAGGCCGATGCCGGTCTTGAGGTAGTCCATCTCCTGCAGGTAGTTCATCCAGCGGGTATCGATGACGCGCAGCATGACCTGGGTGTTGAGTTCGCGCATCAGGTCCTCGCCCAAGCGCTCGGCCTTCATGTTGTAGCACTTCTCTACGTAAGCCAGGACATCGGCAGCCAGGGCCTCATAATCCTCGTCGGGGAACTTCGGCGTATCGATGTGGCCGGTGAGCTCCACAACCCACTTACGCAGGCCCTCAAGATCGCGCTCGCCCTCGTGGCTGTCCTTGGTGCAGAACTCCTGCACGCAGCGGTACACGGTATCGTGCATGACCTCGGTGATGTGGTCGGTCAGGTCCTTGCCGTCCAGAATCTTGTTGCGCTCGGCGTAGATGACCTGGCGCTGCTTGTTCATGACGTCGTCGTACTCAAGAACGCTCTTACGCATGGAGAAGTTGATGCTCTCGACCTTGTGCTGGGCGCTCTCGACGGCCTTGGAAATGATCTTGTGTTGGATGGGCATGTCGTCGCCCATGTCGGCCGTGACCATCATCTTGGAGACGCGGTCCATCTTGTCGCCGCCGAACAGGCGCATGAGGTCGTCCTCGAGCGACAGGTAGAACTGGGTCTCGCCCGGATCGCCCTGACGACCGGAGCGGCCGCGCAGCTGGTTGTCGATACGACGGGACTCATGGCGCTCGGTGCCGATGACGGTCAGGCCACCGGCGGCAAGCACGCGCTCGCGCTCGGCCTTGCAGGTCTCCTTGGCCTCGGCGTTAAACTGCTCGAGCTGCTCGGGCGTCACGTCCTCCATGGTCAGGCCCTCGTACTCCAGGCGCTCGCGCACCAACTCGTCGGGGTTGCCGCCCAGCAAGATGTCGGTACCACGGCCGGCCATGTTGGTGGCGATGGTCACGGCGCCATAGCGACCAGCCTGGGCCACGATATGGGCCTCGCGTTCATGGTGCTTGGCGTTGAGGACCTCGTGTGCGATGCCGCGCTTGGTAAGGGCGGCGGACAGCTTCTCGGAGCTCTCGATGGAGGTGGTACCAGCCAGGACGGGCTGGCCCTTCTCGTGGCAGGCCACGATCTGGCGCACGATGGCGTGGTACTTGCC
>CABUSE010000158.1 GCA_902494135.1 uncultured Collinsella sp.
CCCATCTGGCGTTTGATGTCGTGTTCGATGGTGTCCAGAATCTCGTGGTGCTCAAAGGCATCGCCCTCGCCGGGCATTTCCACGTGTGCGCTGGCAAACTGACGGCCGGGGCCGTAGTCATGCACCATGAGGTCGTGCGTGCCTAGAACCTGGGGGTATGACATGATCCTGTCGCGGATTTCCTGGACGAGCTTGGGGTCGGGCGCTTGCCCCAACAGCGGGCTGATGGCGTCGCGCACCAGGCCCATGCCGCTGATGCAAATGAAGATGCCCACGCCCAGGCCTGCCCAGCCGTCGAGATCAAAGCCGGTCGCTTGCGAAATAAGCGCCGCCGCCAAGACCGAGCCCGAGGTGATGACGTCATTCTTGGAGTCCTGTGCCGTGGCGATGAGCGTCTCGGAATCGATGCGGTTGCCCAGCGTGCGGTTGAATGCCGCCATCCAGAGCTTAACGAGCATGGACAAGACGAGGGCGGCTAAGGAGAGCACCGAATATGCAGTGGGGGAAGGCTTGATGATCTTAGTGACCGACTCGAGAATCAGGTTGATGCCGACGGCGCAAACCAGGACGGCGACAAACAGACCGGCCAGGTACTCGTAGCGGCCGTGGCCATAAGGGTGGCCCTCGTCTGCCGGGCGGCTGGCAAGGCGGAACCCGAGCAGACTCACGATGTTGCTCGAGGCATCGGAGAGGTTGTTGAAAGCGTCGGCGATGAGGGAGACGGAGCCGGCAAGCAGGCCCGCGATGCCCTTGGCTAGGCACAGAGTGATGTTGAGGCCAATGCAGATGAGGCTTGCGGCAAAACCCGCGTTGGTGCGGCAAGATGCATCGACCGGCTCGCCCTCGCTGCCGGGAACAAGCGTATGTACCAGCCGATTTACAAATAGCATAGCGGTCGTCCTCACAATCATGTTTAAGGGGATAGTGTAGCTCGCACGGGGGCGCCGTGCGCCGATGCTCAGAAAATGCAGCAATAGTCTGCCGGTGCTAACGAGCGAGACTTCTCGTCTGCCTGGGTGGTCCATTTTGGGCCACATGGGTATGGGCATGTGCCTGCTTGCTCGACATACTTAATGTCGACAGCCCCTGTGCAAAGGAGGACGTTTCCATGGACGAGATGTTTGCCATTAAATGTCAAAACTGCGGCGGCCCTATGTACTCGCACCAGGCTAAGCGCAGCTTTGAGTGCGCCTATTGCGGCACGGTGGTTCCGTGGCAGGCGGACGCCGGAGAGCCCAAGAGCGCTTTGGGTATTCGCCATACGCCGTTGACGGTGGTGGATGGACTGCTCAAACTCACGCATGTGTCGCAACTCGAGCGCCCGCAGGACCCGGACTGGTATTTCTTCAATGCGCACTGGCGCAATCAGTCGGTCCTGGAACATCTGCTGTGGGAGGATCGCGGCACGGCGCAGGAGTTCCAAGAGGCCACGCATGTGAGCATTCCTTGCCCCTTCTGCGGAGCGTCCTTTGAGGGCGAGTCAACGCAGCGTGTGTTTGAGTGCCCGTCCTGCGGCAATAAGATCGGCATTGCGGACCTGCTCAAGCCGGGGACGTTTAGCAAGCGCCTGACCATGGGCGTTGGTGCGGAGTATGTGCCCGAGCAGGGTATTCCCTGCGAAATCTCGCCGCAGCAGGCACGTGCCAACGCGCTGCAGCTGGTGCGCCAGTATCCGGATGCCTTTGCCGGGCACGACGTGGAAGACGCGATCCAAAACGACATGATGCTCTTCTATTTCCCCATGGCGCTGGCGGACTTGCGCATGATGGCGAGCTTCCCGGGCAAGGGCCTGAGCAAGGAGGCCTTGGTGTACTACGAGGTGCTCGACTGGGCATACCCCAGGGCAAACTACCTGGACGTTCGCCTCATGGGCATTTTGGAGCCGTGGGACTTTGCCAAGGTCGGTCCGTTCGATCCCGCCATGCAGGAAGGTGACTTTCGCGTTGTCTCAGTCGATGCGTCTACCAAGGACCAGGTGGTCATTGATAAGTTGGCGCTCGACGTTGCGGGCAACGACGCCGAGGCTGTACTGGGGCTCAATAAAAAGAGCATTCGCATGTGGGCGCGCAAGGCCCGCAAACATAAGGACGGCCTGGTGATGGTGCCGGTCTACTTTGTCGATCGTCCGGCGACAGACGGCCGCGATGGCGAGCAGGTGCGCATTGCCGTAAACGGCCAGACGGGCCGCGCGGCCGCGGTGGTGTTTAGCGACAAGCGCGAAACGCATATCGTGGCGCCGCTCAGCCCGAGCCTGCATCTGTCCGGTGAGAGCACCGTGCACGCCACGCCCGTCGAGGTCAAATACGTTAAATCGCCCTTCCTGTACCAGATCGTGCGCCGTGGAGGCGGCGAGCAACCGCGCCAGGTTGCAGCCGCCGTCGAGGGTTCCTACCGAGAGGAGAAGCCCAAACGCCGCGGTCTGCTGGGTGCGCTATTTGGGAAGTAGGGGAGTAGCACCGGTTGTTGCCGTAAGGTGATGGCCGGGGGTGCGGGGCAGCTCTCAGGAGTGCGGGCTGCCGTCTGATTGTTTGAGGGTGCCAGATGTAAATAAACAGTGGAGCGGCTGCAAAAGAGCCTCCTCACTGGGTAAAATCAGGTTGTGCCGCGGAACCCGCTCCTCAGCTAGTCACACTTCGGAAGCGCGGGCAACGCAGGTATTATCGTCTAAAGGGCCGGCTGCAACCGGCCCTTTTCTGTGGCAGCCAATGGACCCACATCAGACGAAGGCCGCGTCTTTGCCTGTCAGGTCACGCTCGCCAGCCACGGCTAGAATGTCGTTGCCGGCGTCCATGACCGGTATTGTTTCGTAGCGTGCGTCGCAACCGCGAGTGCGCCTGCGACGGCTGCGGTGGCTTCGGTCGCAACGTGCTGCTACCCTTGCGTTTCGCCATTGGTCGCTTCGTTGATGGCGCGGTACTCGGCGCTTAGTTCGCGCGCCAGCTCTTCCTTGCTTGGAAGATACGGCAGGTATTTGGCGGCAAACACTTGGTCGTTGTCTTCGGGCAGCGTGTACTCGACAATCGAATCGCTTTTGTCCGCGCAGAGCAC
>CABUSE010000159.1 GCA_902494135.1 uncultured Collinsella sp.
TCACGAAGGCCCTCGTCCTTAAAACGCTCAAAGGATTCCCTTTGAACAGAGATAAGGTTGGGGAGCTCCATGGCCTCCGGGATTTTCCCGAAGCTGACGCGCTTGCGCTCAGTGGCAGTATATGCGTAGGTCACCAGGTTTTTCCTCCTTCACGGAAATGCTCGGTGGGTTGGCGAGGCATAGCTTCGCCAGTTATCGCAACCTAATAGTTTATCAGGTACCGACCGTTGGGCAAGAAAAGCCTTGACGCGATTGAGTTTTTGGAGTAGCAAAGTTTTTCGACGGAAAACACGCAGGTAGATATATGCGTATCGAACATCTGTTCATATATTTTCTGTGAACAAAGGGGCGGCAATCGCAGCTCTTATAAAAAACGGGCGCGGACCGAGGTCCGCACCCGTAAATGTCGATGCCCGAAGGCTTACTTGCGCATCAAGCCGCCGCGCTCGTCGATGGCGTCCCAGAAGGCATCGGCAAAGCGGGGGTCGCTTGCAGCCATGAGGGCGTTAGTGGCCATCCAGCCAGAGGGAGTGCCGGTGTCGTAGCCCGACAGCGGGTCGATGACGACTGCATACATGGCCTCACGGTCGAGCGAACGGGCCATGGCGTCGGTGAGCTGGATCTCGCCGCCCTTGCCGGCCTGCTGATCTGCCAGCAGGTCCATGACCAGCGGGCTCAGCAGGTAGCGGCCGACGATGTACAGGTTGGACGGAGCAGCCTCGGGAGCGGGCTTCTCGACCAGACCGCCGATACGCCAGACAGCGCCCGGCTCGGCATCGGCAACGTCCTCGGCGCCCTCGAGCGAACCGACGCGCTCGCCAGCGATAACGCCGTAGCGGCTGACTTCCTCGGGCGAACAAGCAGCGACGGCGATAACCGAAGCGCCACCGTGCTCCTTGGAAACGGCGAGCATCTTGTCGCAGATGTCGCGGTTAGGCACAACGTAGTCGCCCAGAAGAACCAGGAAGTTCTCCCCTGCCACGGCGTCGGCAGCAGAGCGGATAGCATGGCCGAGGCCCTTGGGCTCGTACTGATAACGGAAGTCGACCGGCATACCGCCAGCGTGGGCGACGGCATCGGCATAGGCGTTCTTGCCGCGCTCGCGCAGCAGGTTCTCAAGCGAGCGATCGGGCTGGAAGTAGTTCAGCAGCTCAGGCTTGCCGGGAGAAGTAACGATGATGGCATCGTCGACCTCCTCGGGGTCGAGCGCCTCCTCAACGACATACTGAATGACGGGCTTGTCGAGCACCGGCAGCATCTCTTTGGGCGTGCACTTGGTGCCAGGCAGAAAACGCGTGCCAAGACCGGCGGCGGGGATGATTGCCTTCATGTTATTCAAAGATCCTTTCGCAGGCGCAAAAGCGCCCCATGCGTGCGGCACACAGCCGCAGACCAAATTGCGATACCCAAGCATCTTACCGCTGGAACTATATGTCGCTACAAGGCAGAGACAATTCTTCAACAGGTCAACGCAAATTATTGCTCGAATGGTGCAATTATATTGCCCAACGGCAAGGCAGCCGATACGACACAAATCACAGAACATGGCAGTTTGAGCAACCGATGTTGAGGGACCGAAAAACAAAAAAGACGGGGCTCGCAATGCGAACCCCGTCTGCAAAGAAATCTGGCGAGAAAGCCTGATTACTTGAGGGTGACAGCAGCGCCAGCAGCCTCGAGCTTCTCCTTGGCAGCCTCGGCGTCCTCCTTCTTGGCACCCTCGAGAACAGCCTTGGGAGCGCCCTCGACGACCTCCTTGGCCTCCTTCAGGCCAAGGTTGGTGAGCTCACGGACGGCCTTGATGACCTGGATCTTGTTGTCGCCGAAGCCCTCGAGCACGACGTCAAACTCGGTCTTCTCCTCGGCCTCAGCAGCGCCAGCAGCGGGAGCGGCGACAACAGCGGCAGGAGCAGCGGCGGAAACGCCGAAGGTGTCCTCGATAGCCTTAACGAGCTCGGAAGCCTCGAGAAGGGTCATTTCCTTAAGAGCATCGATGATCTCATCGGTGGTAAGCTTAGCCATTTCTAAGTCCTTTCGGTTTCCGTGTCTGTGCACGGAGATCAGTTAAAACACGACGCGAATGCGTCAGGGGTGCGGCGTTGCCGCCGCGGGTGAAAACAGCGACTAGGCTGCCTTCTGCTCGGAGACCTGCTGGATCGAACGAGCGAGACCAGAGGAAACGCCGTTGACGCAGACAGCGATGTCGCGAGCGAAACCGGAGATGAGACCGGCGATCTGGCCGAGAAGCTGATCCTTGGTGGGCAGCTCGGCGATAGCCTTAACATCATCAGCGGAAACGGCCTTGCCGTCGGAGATACCGCCCTTGATCTCAAGGACGCCCTTGGACTTAGCGGAGAAGTCCTTAAGGGCCTTAGCGGCCTCGACCGGCTCGGACTCGTAGAACACATAAGCGACGGGGCCGGCGAGAATCTCGTCGAGCTCGGGCTGCTCCTGGTTCTTGAGAGCGATCTTGACCAGGTTGTTCTTGTAGACCTTCATCTCGGCGCCGCACTCGCGAAGCTGATGACGCAGCTCCTGAGCCTGCTTAACCGTCAGACCGTTGTAGTTGACGACGAACAGACCGGCGTTCTCGGCGATACGGGACTCGATCTCTGCAACCTTGTCGATTTTGTACTGCTGGGGCATGAATTACACCTCCTCGAATTCTTTCCGGGCACGGTCCGCCACAAGGACGTGACGGGGGCATGTCCAAAAAGAAAGCCCCCGCGCTGCATGAGCGACGGGGGCGAGAAGACATATCTACTCGACCACCTCGGCTGGCGGGAAGTCCCATTAAGCTCGCGGGTAAGACCCGTTTGCGCCGGCTGTCTCTGGCAGCGGATTCGTGCGTGAACCGAAAGTATTATGGCGGGGACCCCGGCGTCGGTCAACGGGCGCGAGGATTCGTACACAAACCCTGCATACGCTCCGGCCCGAGGGGACGGGTCGAGATTTTCGCTCGGTCAAGTCCTGGGCTCGCACGAAGGCCACATTAAGTGGCCTTCGGCTCGTGCGGAATCTACGAAAA
>CABUSE010000160.1 GCA_902494135.1 uncultured Collinsella sp.
GTGCTACGAGGTCTCCGATCGCCGCGGCCAGGAAAAATGCGACCAGGCCATTGCCGAGAACGCCGAATTTGCCCAGTGGGCCGCCAAGGAGCGTCGCGATAACGACAACCATATGATCGCCGCCATGTTTGGCGGACATGCCACCTTTACGCTTTCGGACGAGACCATGGATAAGATGGCCGAGGCCAACAACGGCCTGACCGGCTTCCACATCCATGTGTGCGAGGGCATGAACGACGTGTGGGATTCCCGCCTCAACCGCGGCGGCATCAGCCCCGTCGAGCGCCTGCTGCAGCACAACCTGCTGGGTCCCGACACCATGCTGGGCCACTGCATCCACGTGACGCCTGCCGAGATGGATATCGTCAAGGAGTCCGGCACCTGGCTCGTCAACAACCCCGAATCCAATATGGGCAACGCCGTGGGCTGCGCCCCCGTGCTCGAGTTCTTCCGCCGCGGCATCCCCGTGTGCATGGGCACCGATGCCTACACCCACGATATGCTCGAGAGCCTCAAGGTCTTCCTGATCATTCAGCGTCACAACGCCGCTATGCCCAACGTGGGCTGGTGCGAGGCAATGACGATGCTGTTCGAGAACAACGCCAAGATGGCCAGCAAGTACTTCGATCGCAAACTCGGTGTGCTCGAGGCCGGCGCTGCCGCCGACGTCATCGTCATGGACTACAAGCCCTTTACGCCGCTGAGCGAGGAGAACATCGACGGCCACATGCTCTTTGGCATGATGGGCAAAAACTGCCGCACCACCATCATCAACGGCCGCGTCCTGTACAAGGATCGCGAGTTCGTTGGCATTGATGAGGACAAGATCAACGCGTGGACCATGGCTGAGTCCAAGAAGCTCTGGAGCACGCTCAACGAACGCACCTACTAATTACAAGTAGATTCACGCGCGTCGGATGTTTCGCCGCGTTCGACGCGCGTATAGGCGGCCTCCGCGGGGTCGCCGGCGCTGTGCTAGCGCTACACCGTATTTGCGCCCGTCGCGCGGTCTCGCCGGGCGTTACAGAGAGGAGCTCATTATGAGCGACATCATGAGGCCGATCCCGTTTTCGCAGCTGATGAACTGGATCATCGAGGAGCACAAGACTCAGGGCGCCGTCTTTGGCGTGCGCAAGATGGTCACGACCAACCAGGAGGGCGCGCTTCCCATTTTTGACGAGCGCATCGAGACTCCGTTTGGCCCGGCCGCCGGTCCCAATACGCAGCTGGCCCAGAACATCGTGGCATCCTACGTGGCCGGTTCCCGCTTCTTTGAGCTCAAGACCGTTCAGGTTATGGACGGCGAGGAGCTCTCCAAGTGTGTGAACAAGCCCTGCATCGTGGCGCAGGACGAGTGCTACAACTGCGAGTGGTCGACCGAGCTCGAGGTTCCGCAGGCCTTTGCCGAGTACGTGAAGGCATGGTTTGCCTGCCACCTGATCGCTCGCGAGTACGGCCTGGGCAGCCCGGATGGTTTTGTCTTCAACATGTCCGTGGGTTATGACCTCGAGGGCATCAAGAGCCCCAAGGTCGATGCGTACATTGAGGGCATGAAGGACGCCAGCGGCTCCGAGGTTTGGAACGAGTGCCGCACGTGGGCGCTCGCTAACCTGGACAAGTTTGAGCATGTCGATGCCGCGTTTGTCGAGTCCATCCCGGCGCGCGTCTCCAACTCCATTACCGAGTCCACGCTGCATGGCTGCCCGCCGGCGGAGATCGAGCGCATCGCGACCTATCTGATTACCGAGAAGGGTCTCAACACCTACATCAAGTGCAACCCCACGCTGCTGGGCTATGAGTTTGCCCGCCAGCGTCTGAACGAGCTGGGCTTTGACTACATCGTTTTCGATGACACGCACTTCCGTGAGGACCTGCAGTGGGCCGATGCCGTGCCTATGTTCGAGCGCCTGATTGCCCTGTGCGCCGAGCGCGGCCTGGAGTTTGGCGTCAAGCTGACCAACACCTTCCCCGTCGACGTGACGAGAAACGAGCTGCCCTCTACCGAGATGTACATGTCCGGCCGTTCGCTGTTCTCGCTGACCATCGAGGCCGCCCGCCGCATTACCGAGCAGTTTGACGGTAAGCTGCGCATCAGCTACTCCGGTGGTGCCACGGTCTACAACATCCGCGCCCTGTATGATGCCGGCATTTGGCCCGTCACCCTGGCGACCGACGTGCTCAAGCCCGGTGGCTACGAGCGCTTTAGCCAGATGGCCGGCGAGTTTACCGACCTGGATGGCAAGCCGTTTGCGGGCGTCTCGCTCGAGGCCGTGACCGCGATTCAGACCGACTCGCTCACCAACCCGCTCTACAAGAAGCCGCTGCGCCCGCTGCCCGACCGCAAGGTCGCCGGCAAGAGCCCGCTTTCCGACTGCTTTACCACGCCGTGCCGCACGAGCTGTCCCATCCAGCAGGATATTCCCGCCTATCTGGCGGCTGTTGACGAGGGCCGCTTCGAGGACGCGCTCAACATCATCATCGAGCGCAACGCCCTGCCGTTTATCACCGGCACCATCTGCCCGCATCCCTGCGGCCGCGCTTGCGAGCGTGCGTTCTACGAGCCCGAGGGTGCCCAGATTCGCGCCAGCAAGCTCAAGGCTGCCCGCGAGGCCATGACCGCCGTGCTGCCCAAGCTGCGCGCCCAGGCCATTGCCAACGACGGCGAGCACAACGTTGCCGTTATCGGTGGCGGCCCGGCCGGTCTGGCGACGGCGTTCTTCCTGACGCGTGCCGGCGTGCCCGTCACTATCTTTGAGGCCCGCGATTCGCTCGGCGGCGTGGTCCGCCACGTAATCCCCGAGTTCCGTATTGCGAGCGACGATATCTCCCACGATGCCGAGCTCTGCCTGGCCTTTGGCGCCAAGGTGCAGCTCAACGCTCGCGTGGATTCCATTGAAGAGCTCAAGGCCCAGGGCTTTACCGACGTGGTCGTGGCCACCGGTGCCTGGATGCCCGGTTCCGCCGGCCTGGGCGAGGGTGCCGAGCTCGATGTGCTGGAGTTCCTCGAGGCCGCCAA
>CABUSE010000161.1 GCA_902494135.1 uncultured Collinsella sp.
CGAGCGGGGTAATATGGACGGGTTACTTGCAGAGCCCCGTGAATCTCTGTAACAACACGTACTGTACATGGAGGAGTCTAAGTGATTTCGAAATCGACTCACTACGCCAAGCAGGGCGAGGTCCAGCGCAACTGGGTTCTCGTCGACGCCGATGGTGCTGTCCTGGGCCGTCTTGCCACCCAGATCGCAATGATCCTACGCGGTAAGAACAAGCCCCAGTTCACGCCCAACAGCGACTGCGGCGACTTCGTCGTCGTCATCAACGCCGATAAGGTCCAGCTTACCGGTAACAAGGCCGACACGAAGACCTATTATCGCCACAGCGGCTACAACGGCGGCCTCAAGGCTGAGAGCTTCCGCCAGGCTATGGAGAAGCACCCGGAGAAGGTCATCGAGCGCGCCGTTCGCGGCATGCTGCCCAAGACCACCCTCGGCCGTGCCCAGATGACCAAGCTTAAGGTCTACGCTGGTGCCGAGCATCCGCACGCTGCCCAGAACCCCACGAAGATTGAGCTGGAGGCTTAAAGATGGCTGAGAACACCGTTGTCTACCAGGGTACCGGCCGTCGTAAGAACGCCGTCGCCCGCGTCCGTCTCGTCCCCGGCACCGGCAAGGTGACCATCAACAAGCGTGACGCCGAGCAGTATTTCGGCCGTCATCAGCTCGTTGAGAACGCCCTTGCTCCCTTCAAGGTGACCGACACCGCCGGTCAGTTCGACGTTATCGCTCTGTGCGATGGCGGCGGCATCTCCGGTCAGTCCGGCGCTCTGCGCCTGGGCATCGCTCGTGCTCTTCTGAACGCTGGCGATTACCGTGCTGACCTCAAGAAGGCCGGTTTCCTTACGCGCGATGCTCGCGTGGTCGAGCGCAAGAAGTACGGCCTCAAGAAGGCCCGCCGCGCTCCCCAGTTCTCCAAGCGCTAAGGTTTTATCTCCTTACGAGATACAATGTACAAGCGGGGCCTACCGATTGCTCGGTGGGTCCCGCTTTTCTTTTCGACTAGGGTGGGCGGCTGCGTTTTGCCCACTTGGGAAGGAGCGATCCTATGCCCCAGAACATCTTCGGTACCGACGGCGTCCGTGGCGTCGCCAACGCCGACCTCTCGTGCGACCTCGCGTTTCGCCTGGGTCGTGCGGCGACCAAGTTCCTTGGTCCGGACATTTGCATCGGTCGCGATACGCGTCTTTCGGGCACCATGCTCGAGAGCGCTCTGACTGCTGGCATTATGGCCGAGGGCGGCCGCCCGCACTGCTGCGGCGTTATCCCTACGCCGGCCGTGGCGCTGCTCACCGTTCAAAACGAGCTTGATGGCGGCATCGTCATCTCTGCTTCGCACAATCCGCCGGAGTTCAACGGCATCAAGTTCTTTAGCCGCAAGGGCATGAAGCTCCCCGACGCGGTTGAGGAAGAGATCAGCGCCTGGGTCATGTCCGAGGAGGCCATGGCTGCCGACACGCTGCCGACCGGCGCCGGTGTGGGTCACATCATCAAGATGAAGGACGCCCGTAAGGCATATGTCGATCATGCCATCAGCACGCTCGACGGCCTAAAGCTCGACGGCCTGGTTGTTGCCGTCGACTGCGGTCACGGTGCTTCCTGCCAGACCACGCCTGCCGCGCTGCAGCGCCTGGGCGCCACGGTGCATGCCATCAACACCGATTACTGCGGCACCGATATTAACGTCGAGTGCGGCTCCACGCACCTTGAGCCCCTGCGCGAGCTCGTGCTGCGCACCCATGCCGATATCGGTCTGGCCCACGACGGCGACGCCGATCGCGTGCTGTTCGTGGACAGTGAGGGCAACGAGATCGATGGTGACTACATCCTGGCTATCTGCGGCTCCGACCTTGCTGCTCGCGGCAAGCTCGCCAACTCCGAGATCGTCTCGACCGTCATGTGCAACCTGGGCTTCTCCATCGCCATGAAGGAGCAGGGCTTCGAGATGGTCCAGACCGCCGTGGGCGACCGCTATGTTCTTGAGCGTATGCTCGAGGACGGTGCTGTCATCGGCGGCGAGCAGTCCGGCCACATCATCTTCCTGGAGCACAACACCACCGGCGACGGCTTGGTGACGGCCCTGCAGCTTTTGGCCGTGCTCAAGCGCACCGGCCGTACCCTCACCGACCTTGCCGGCATCATGAAGAAGTACCCGCAGGTGCTCGTCAACGTGCATTCGGACAACAAGGCCGGCCTGGACGATTGCCAGCCCATTTGGGACGCCGTCGCTGCCGCCGAGAAGGAGCTCAACGGTCGCGGCCGCATCTTGGTGCGCCCGAGCGGTACCGAGCCGCTGGTTCGCGTTATGGCCGAGGCGGAGACGCATGAGCTGACCCAGCGCGTTGTTGACGATATCGTCGAGGTTGTCAAGCGTGAACTTCCCTAATGGCCAAAAACGGGTGCCAAGTGGTAAACTGACAAGGTTATTTTGATTGATTGGTATGTCCGAGGGGGAGCATGTTCACTAAAGTCCTAAGGTCTTTTGGTATGCGTGGTCGAGTCCTTACGCTGGATGCTCCCATCTCGGGCGATGTCATTCCGTTGTCCGAGGTCAATGACCAGACGTTTGCCACCGGCCTTTTGGGCCAGGGCGTGGCGATTCAGCCTACTGGCACGCGCGTGATTGCGCCGGCAGACGCCAAGGTCGAGGCCATTTTTCCCACGGGACACGCCGTTGCGCTCAACACGGTCGATGGCTTAGACGTGCTCATCCACGTTGGTTTGGACACTGTTCAGCTCGAGGGCAAGCACTTTACCGTACATGCGCAAGTGGGTGACATCGTCCATAAGGGCGATGTGCTCATCGAGTTCGATCGCGAGGCAATTGCTGCTGAGGGCTACGATGTGACGGTTCCCATCTTGGTGTGCAACTCCGTTGAGTTCTCGAGCATCAAGGGTTCCGTTGGCGAGCATGTCGAGGAGATGGACCAACTCATCGTTGCTCGCGAGCGCTAGTGAGCGTCCTCAGCCTTTAGCCTACAATTCAAACACGTTTACGGAGGGCGCCCTTGAA
>CABUSE010000162.1 GCA_902494135.1 uncultured Collinsella sp.
CGGGCGGGCGCTCAAGGCCGTCGCGAGGAAGCGGCTCAGGGCGATATACGCCGTGATGCGCGACCGGGTGCCCTACCGGGAGTAGCCCCGACGGTTGACAAAACTATAGGAACACCCAATGACTAGGTTCCGTACTTGACTTTAACTCTGCTTTAACTGGTACCATCCTCTATGTCTGTAACGCCATATAGACCGAGGGGATAGATCTATGACCGCAACTGCACCCGCAGCACCCGCTAAGGTGTACTTCACCAACCTGCGCACGCATGCTCGCGAGAGCCAGCTCGACAAGCTCAAGCGCCTCATCCGTCACGCCGGAATTGAGCAGATCGACTTTGAGAACAAGTTCGTCGCCATTAAGATTCACTTTGGCGAGCTGGGCAACCTGAGCTTTTTGCGTCCCAACTACGCCCGCGCCGTCGCGGATGTCGTGAAGGAGCTGGGTGGCAAGCCCTTCCTCACCGACTGCAACACGCTCTATGTGGGTAGCCGCAAAAACGCGCTCGAGCACATTGATACCGCCTACCAGAACGGCTTTACCCCGTATGCTACGGGTTGCCAGATCATCATCGCCGACGGCCTCAAGGGCACCGACGAGGCGCTTGTCCCGGTCGAGGGCGGCGAGTACGTGCACGAGGCCAAGATCGGTCAGGCGCTCATGGATGCCGATATCGTGATCAGCCTCACCCACTTTAAGGGTCATGAGCAGGCCGGCTTTGGCGGTGCCATGAAGAACCTGGGCATGGGCGGCGGCAGTCGCGCCGGCAAGATGGAGCAGCATGCCGCCGGCAAGCCGAACGTCGCGCCCGAGCACTGCGTTGGCTGCCGTGCCTGCGAAAAGATCTGCGCGCACAACGCTATCTCGTTCGATGGCACCCGCGAGCGCGAGCTTGCCAGCGGCGCTACTCGCACGGTGCACGTGGCTGCCATCGACCACGATCGCTGCGTGGGCTGCGGACGCTGCATTGCGGCATGCAACCAGGACTGCATCAAGCCCGGTTATGAGGCCGCGGCCGACGTGCTCAACTGCAAGATCGCCGAGTACACCAAGGCCGTCGTCGACGGCCGCCCGAGCTTCCACATCTCGCTTGCCATGGACATCAGTCCCAACTGCGACTGCCATCCCGAAAACGATACGCCTATCGTCAACGACATCGGCATGTTCGCGAGCTTCGACCCGGTCGCCATCGACCAGGCCTGCGCCGACGCCGTCATGGCGTCTGAGCCGCTGCCCAACACCGAGCTCACCGATAGCGCGGCCAAGATGGAGCATAACCACGAGCATCTGGAGGGCGAGCAGGCCAAGGACCCCTTCTGCATCACGCATCCCGACACCAACTGGCGCGTGTGCATCGCGCATGCCGAGAAGATCGGCCTGGGCACGAGCGAGTATGAGCTCATCGAGGTCAAGTAGCACCTAGCTATTAGACAAAACAAGCGCCTTTGTAGCACAACTGTTAGTAAAAGCCGCCCGTGAGCACAGTGCCCACGGGCGGCTTTTCGGAAGTGCTAGGGGGTCAGATAGGCCAGTAAACCGTACTATTTGCCTAAAAATACTCGTCGAGGAAGTTGTCGACCGTGTTCCAGTAGAGTTCGGGGTCGACCTGCGCGCTCTTGGCGTGGGTGGCGCCATGGATGGTGAGCTTTTGCTTGACCTTGCTGGCGCACGCGTCGTAGTTTTGGTCGAGCATATCGTACGGCACAAAAGTGTCCTGGTCGCCGTGGATAAACAGCATGGGAACCGTCGCGTGTTTGAGTTGCTCCACGCTGCTCGCCTTATGAAAGTCGTAGCCCGCGCGCACGTTGCATACCAAGTTTGCTACATCGAGCAAGGGAAAGCTGGGCAAGCCGAACACGTTCTTGAGCTGCAGAGAAAACTCGTCCCAAACACTCGTATAACCGCAGTCCTCGATAATGCATTTCACGTTTGCGGGCAGAGATTCCCCCGCGACGTTCATGGCGGTTGCCGCACCCATCGACTCGCCAAAGACCAGGATGCGTGCCTCGGGGTCAGTCTGAACGATTTGCTCGATCCATGCGACGACATCGAGCCGCTCGGGCCAGCCCATGCCGATATAGTCGCCGCCGGAGCGCTCGTGGGCGCGCGCGGCGGGCGCGAGTACGTTCATGCCGCGGTCGTGGAATCGCTTGACGTATCGGGCCATACCGATGGGCTCGTTGGTATATCCATGCAGGCAGACGGCGTAGTCGTGCGTGCTCTCCGACGCAGCAAAATACCAGGCGGCAAGCTCGGTCCCGTCGTCCGCGGTGAGGCTCCTGCTCTCGCGGTTCTCTTTAAACCATGCCCGCGCCTCGGTATCCTCGGCATCCGGCTGCTCACCTTCTTTGTCGTTCTTGCTATCCTGCATCATCTTCATGGTGTATGGCGCGCGGGGATTCAGCGCGAAGTCAAACAGAAAGTTGCCGGCAAATCCGAGCAGCGCAACGACAGCCACCAGTGCAACAATGCCGGCTATCTTGAGCTTTCGATGGGAACGTGCGTTTTGAGACATGAGAAGCTTTCCTATAAGATGTTAATACATCAACATTTAATGCAAGCGCATTATGGACGTTCGCCGTTGATGCGTCAACGGGCAAAGAATGGGTAAACGAAAGGTCACGTATGGTGCAAATTTCGCACGTACCTAGACGCTTTGATATAGTGTTGAGAACTCTTTACGTTGGAGGATGTAACCGGCATGTCCGATTCGAGCGACAGTTCTAAGCCGCGACCCAAGACCGCGGCCGTTCCACACTACACGGTGGGTGAGGAGATCATGAACTCCGTCACCCATGGTGTCGGCTGCCTGTTGGGTATCGCGGGCCTGGTGCTCCTGATCGTATTCGCCGCCCTGCGCGGCGGAGGCCCGGCCCACATGGCCGCGGCAATTGTCTATGGCGTCAGCATTATCCTCGAATACCTAGCCTCCACGCTCTACCACGCGATTCAGCCCGCGCGCGCCAAGCGCGTGTTTCGCATCATCGA
>CABUSE010000163.1 GCA_902494135.1 uncultured Collinsella sp.
AGGAGGGCCTACGAGGCATGGGTCGAGGCCGGACTTCCGCTCGATTGGGACAGGCAGGCCTTCGAGGCCGAGCGCAAAATGGATTCTAAAAAACACCTTGCCAAATAGGAGCGTCAGGAATTCAAAGGGGCCTGCCCCTTTAGCACACGGACTTTGGAACAAAGTCTAGGGTGTTACGCCTTGCCAGAGGTGTACAGGCTCCCGGTACGCACGTACGTAGCAATTGCCATCAATGCGCCATATAGGTGGAGATCAAGTTCGCACAAAGCGACCTTGATCCCGCAAAACAAATGGCAGGATACCATCACCACGATGATGTCCTGCCTTTGTTCGTTCCTGTTTACCGTTCCGAGTAGTCCTTCCGCAGAATTTACGATAAAAAACGTACCTGAACCCTTTCTCGTAAAGAACCGGGTTCAGGTACGAACTGAATGGTGGTGCAATAAAAAACCACCACAAAGGTACTGCTCCCTTGTGGTGGTTTTGGGTTAGAGCTAGAGGGTGTGGCCGTAGGCGTTGGCAGCCTTGATGGCGGCGGCGAATTTTTCGTCGGTGAAGGGCTCGGGGTTTCCCTGCTTCCACTCGTTGGTGGCGTGCGCGTATTCGCACAGGGCAGGGATATCGGCCTCGGAAAGCCCGACCTGCTCAAGCGTCACGGGCAGGCCCATCTGCTTGTTAAAGGCGGCGTAGCGCTCAAGGTTCTCGGTATCGCCCGTATAGGCAAACAGCACGAGCACGCCCAGGCTCACGACCTCGCCGTGCAGATAGGTTCCCTCGCGAGGAATGCTGCACGTCGCATTGTAGAACGCGTGCGCCACGCTCGAGTTGTAGTAATAATCGTTCTGGTTGGTCAGGTTCGAGACATAGCCCGTGTTGACAACGATGTCGAGCGCGATCTGCTTGACGGCCTCGCTCGACAGATTCTGGCGCACATCCTCAAGACCCTGCACACCATAGGTAAACAGCGGCTCGGAGCAGGTGTGGGCGAGTGCCAGGCCAAGACCGGCGGTGTGCTCCAAATTACCGGCGCTCGTGGCGTACTCGACCTCGGGCTGCTTGGACAGGGCATCGCCTACGCCGGCCCAGAAGTACTCTGCCGGTGCCTCGGCGATGATCTTGGGGTTGATGAAGATGTGCGCGGGGCGGTTGGGGTACGAATAGCCTTCGAGCGAGCCATCGTCGTTGTAGACAACGGCAATGGCTGTCGCGGCCGAGCAGTTGGAGCAGATCGTCGGCACGGTAAAGACGATCTTCTTGAGCTCGATAGCTGCGGTCTTCACGGTGTCGAGTGCCTTGCCGCCGCCGCATGCGATAAGCACGTCAGCTTCCTGGCAGGCAGGGGAATTCACGACCTTGGCGATATTGGCACGCGTACTGTTGGTGCCGTAGACGCGCGTCTCGAGAATTTCGACGTCGGTACCCGCCAGCGCAGCTTCGATACCGGGAAGTGCTGCGACCAGTGCCCGCTTGCCACCGATGATCGCGACCTTCTTCGCGCCGTACTCGGCCAGCGCGCCGGGCAGCTCGTCAAAGCAATCCTCGCCAACGGTGTAGTCGCTCATTCCAATCGTGCGCATAGCAACCTTCTTTCGTTCGATAAAGTGCTTTCAGGTATTTTGCTCCAAGAGAAGGTCCACAGCCGCGAGAAATTTCGAACGTATAAAACCAGTGTTGAGGGTTTTTCGCCGGCGCGGAACGTGCTAGCATACTCCGCATAAGCGTTGATGGGGACGAGTAGTCGGCCGTCCGCATGCTACAGAGAGCGGGAAGCGCTGAGAACCCGTGCATGCGACCGATGAAAATCACCCCGGAGCTGCGGTCCCAACGGACGTGCCGCGCAGGTTCGTCTTAGTAGACATCGCCGAGATGGTCGTCGATACAGACCAGCCGAGTAACGGATGCGAGCGCGCGGCGACGCGAGCGAGGGCATCTAAGCTGGGTGGTTAAGCGAAGAGCTTTTACGGGCAGACTGCCCGTTTTGTGGCGCTTCGTCCCAGCTTGTAGGGACGGGCGCTTTTTTGGTGCCCAGAGGGCGTGCGCGCCCATGACAAGAAAGGGGTACCGTGGCAAACGAGTACAAGCAGACGATGAATCTGCCCAAAACCGGATTTCCCATGCGTGCCGGTCTTTCCAAGTCCGAGCCCAAGCGACTTAAGGACTGGCAGGACAACAAGGTCTACGAGCAGGTTCTGAAGAAGAACGAGGGTCACAAGAAGTTTGTGCTGCACGACGGTCCTCCGTACGCCAACGGCCCGATCCACATCGGCCACGCCATGAACAAGATCTCTAAGGACATGATCAACCGTTACTGGATGATGCAGGGCTGCGAAGTTCCCTATGTCCCCGGTTGGGACTGCCACGGTCAGCCGATTGAGCATAAGGTCGAGGAGAAGCTCGGCACCGAGAAGTTCAACCAGACTTCCACTGCCAAGATTCGCGAGCTGTGCAACAAGTTCGCTGTCGAGAACATCGAGCTGCAGAAGGCCGGCTTCCGTCGCCTGGGCGTGCTCGGTGATTGGGACAATCCGTATCTGACGCTCTATCACCAGCATGACGCCGCTGATATCGAGGTCTTTAAGGCCATGTTCGATAAGGGCATGATCTATCGCGGCCACAAGCCGGTTCACTGGTGCAAGCACTGCCACACCGCGCTGGCCGAGGCCGAGATCGAGTACTCCGACGAGACGAGCCCGTCCATCTTCGTGCGCTTCGAGATGACCTCCAAGCCCGCCGGCCTCGAGGACTTCGACGGCCCGGTCGACTTCATCATCTGGACGACCACCCCGTGGACCATCCCCTCCGACCAGGCAGTTTCCCTCAAGCCCGGCGCCGCCTACGTCGCCGTTGAGCACGACGGCCGCGCCGAGGTCATGCTCGAGGACCTGGCTCCCAAGTGCTGCGAGGAGTTTGGCTGGGAGTACACCCCGGTCATGGTCGACGGCAAGCCCTACGTGGTTCCCGCCG